>DATGBV010000208.1:0-21650 GCA_035312485.1 Flavobacteriaceae bacterium
GGCGTGCATGTTGAGTATTTAGCTGCTGAACTATCTAAACTCATGGAAGTTGATGTTCGTTGTTTTGGTGATCAAGATGTTGAAACCGAGCGTTTAAAAATTAAAGGATTTTCAGAAAATCTATTAGATTTTAATAATACCGATAAAAAGATAGCACCTGTTTTAAAAACATTAACCACGTGTATTCAAATGAATGCTGATCAAATTGACGCTGATGTTGTTCATTGTCATACATGGTACGCTCAATTCGCAGGTATTATTGCAAAGCTTTGTTATGGTATTCCATTGGTTATCACAACTCATTCTTTAGAACCTTTGAGGCCATGGAAAAGAGAACAATTGGGAAGGGGATACGATGCCTCTTCATGGATAGAAAAAACTGCAATTGAAATGGCAGATGCAGTAATAGCTGTTTCAAAAGAAACCAAAGAAGATGTATTGAAGTATTTTGATGTTGATGAACATAAAATAAAAGTAATTTATAATGGTATCAATCTTAAGGAGTATGTGTCAACAACAAACACTTCTGCTTTAGAAAAATATGGAATAGACAAAACAAAACCTTATGTTCTGTTTGTAGGAAGAATTACGCGACAAAAAGGCATTATTCATCTGGTAAATGCTATAAAGTACATTGATGATGAAACACAAATTGTGCTTTGCGCAGGCGCTCCAGATACTCCAGAAATAGCTGAAGAAATGGTAACTAGTATAAATAAAGCAAAACAAAATAGAGATAATATTATCTGGATAGATAAAATGTTGGATAAAAAGGAGGTCATTCAGTTGTATTCTCATGCCGATGTATTTTGTTGTCCTTCTATTTATGAACCTTTTGGAATAATCAACATTGAAGCAATGGCCTGTGAAACGGCTGTTGTTGCTAGTGCTGTTGGCGGCATCAAAGAGGTCGTAATCAACGACGAAACAGGAATTTTAGTTTCTTTAGAGCAACAAAGGGAAGCGCCATTTGAGCCTGTTAATCCTGATCTTTTTTCAAAGGATTTGGCCGAAGGCATTAATAATGTTATCCGAAATCCTGATTTAAAAAACCACATGGCAACTATGGGAAGGAAACGTGTTGAGGAAACTTTTGATTGGGAAGCTATTGCAAAACAAACTGAAGCATTATATAAATCTTTAATATAATTGATATGATTAATAATAAAGTATTATCAATAATTCTAGGTGGTGGTCAAGGGTCTAGGCTGTATCCTTTAACAGATAAGCGATCAAAACCAGCGGTTCCAATTGCTGGAAAATACAGGTTGGTAGATATTCCTATTTCAAATTGTATAAATTCAGACATAAAACGCATGTTTGTCCTTACGCAATTTAACTCTGCTTCATTAAATAAGCATATAAAAAACACCTATCATTTTAGTTTTTTTAGTTCGGCTTTTGTCGATGTTTTGGCCGCAGAACAAACACCAAAAAACAAGGGTTGGTTTCAGGGAACTGCTGACGCTGTTAGGCAAAGTATGCATCATTTTCTTCAGCATGACTTTGAATATGCTTTAATACTTTCTGGTGACCAGCTTTATCAAATGGATTTTAATTTAATGGTTGAAAATCACATTAAAAGCAATGCCGAAATTTCTATAGCAACCATTCCTGTAAATGCAAAAGAAGCAACGTCTTTTGGTATTTTAAAATCTGACAACCAAAATGTTATAACTTCATTTATCGAAAAACCAGATGCGTCTCTCTTGCCAGAATGGACATCAGAAGTTAGTGATGACATGAAGGCAAGTGAAAGAATTTATCTGGCTTCAATGGGTATATACATCTTTAATCGTGATTTGCTAATTAAATTAATGGATGATGAAAGCGCTATAGATTTTGGCAAAGAAATCATCCCGCAAAATATACACAATCATAAAACCGTAAGTTATCAATACGAAGGATATTGGACAGATATTGGAAATATTGATTCTTTTTTTGAAGCAAATTTGGGTCTCACAGACAATATCCCAAAATTTAATTTATACGATATGAAACAACGCGTTTATACGCGTGCCAGAATATTACCAACATCTAAAATTTCTGACACTGTATTTAATCATACTGTTGTTGCAGAGGGCTGTATAATTCACGCAGAGTCTATTGAAAAATCTGTTATTGGCATTAGGTCAAGAATTGGTAAAGGATCAGTAATAAAAAACACTTACATGATGGGTTCTGACTACTATGAATCACTTGAAGAAATTGAGAAAAATAATATTTCGGTTTTGGTTGGTGTGGGAGAAAACTGCAACATAAACAATGCAATACTTGATAAAAATTCCAGGATAGGCGATGGTGTAACCATAAGTGGCGGTTCGCATTTAGAAGATACTGAAACCGAAACTTATGTTGTTAAAGACGGCATTGTGGTTATTAAAAAAGGTGCTGAATTACCTAAAGGGTATACTATTGCTTAAGTTTACCCAATCTGTTTTTCTATTTTGCTGTTTTATTAAAAAGAAAAGCAATTATTATAAAACCAATCCCAGTTAAAGCTGGAGGTTCCATCTCTCTTTTTACACCAAGATAAATCATCGCCACTGCTACAATAACGAGTAAAATCAGTAGTACTTTGTTAGTATTCATTTTGTTTTATTGCTTAAAATAGTTTCCATTGGTTTCCCTAAATATACTAATTTAAATCCTTTTTTAATCTCACGTACATCTTTATTATATGATGAAATGATTTCCAGTTCGCCTTCATTGTCTTTTACAAACAAGGGGATTATGTCCTTATCTTGATTGGTTATTTCTATTAACTCATTATAATGCGCCTTGTCTATAATAGCATATTCGTGTATGTCAGGATAATTTTGAGCCACCTCGCTTAAGGATATATAATCGTCTGTGTGAGAAAACAGTCCTTCTTTAGGGTTGTTTTTTGGGTCGTTCATTTCTGCTGTGCTGATTAATCTAAAAGAACCATTTTCACCAAATTGCTTCCCAAACTTATTAATAGCATAAGTGTTAATATCTGAATTGCCCGTAAGCGCCATTAAATAGCCAACATCATTTAACTCAATATTATCTAAAATCGAGTCGGAATAAATATTACTATTTATAGCTTCCAGGCCTAAACCCTTGGCCTTTTTAATATTTGTTTGGTTACTATCTATTAGCACCACGTGTCTGCCGTTGGCTTCTAAATAGTAGCTTATCAATCTTGAAACCTTTGAGGCTCCCACAATAAGTATTCCTTCTGATTTTGTTAGGAATACTCCGGCCAGTTTAGCAAACATTCTTGCCGTAGTAGCATTTAATAGCACAGTCCCAAGTACAATCATAAAAACTAATGGTGTAATATATTCTGCTCCTAAAACACCATTTTTAGCGAGTTTAAGACCAAAAAGTGAAGCAATTCCCGCTGCAACTATACCCCGAGGGCCTACCCAGCTTATAAAAAGCTTTTCGTTTAAATTTAGATTAGAGCCTTTCGTGCTTAAGAATACACCTATTGGTCTTAAAACAAATACTACTATTGCAAATAATACAGCTGTGTTCCAATTATAAATGAGAAGTAAATCTTGAAAGTTAATATTGGCTGCTAAAAGAATAAATAAAATAGAAATAAGCAGTACGCTCAATGATTCTTTAAAATAAAGAAGATCTTTTAAATAGGGTGATTTCGAGTTTCCTAAAACCATTCCCATTACTACTACCGCTAATAAGCCTGATTCGTGAGCAAACTCGTCTGACAATATAAAAACACCAAGTACCGCCGCTAAAGCAAACACATTCATTAAATAATGCGGTACCCATTTTTTATTAATAATAAAATTGAGTGCATGAGCAAATGTGAAACCAAATGTTGATCCAAACAGAACGATTTTTCCAAACTCAATAAATGCTGTTTTGGTATATTCTCCACCTGCATCTACACTAATAAATTCAAAAACCAAAACCGCAACTAATGCGCCAATAGGGTCAATTAAAATACCTTCCCATTTCAATACAGCAGACACATCTTTCTTTAATGGAATGTTTCTTAAAATTGGTGTAATTACTGTTGGCCCTGTAACAATTATTAATGCTGAAAACAAAAAAGAAATTTCCCAACTTAAATAAAAAATATAATGTGCTGCAACTGCCCCGCCAAAAAAAGTTACAATTGAGCCAATTGTTATTAGTTTTGTAATAGTGGGAGCTACATTTTTTATTTCTCCCATTCTTAAGGTCAATCCTCCTTCAAAAAGGATAATACTAATAGCTAGCGAAACAAAATAAAATAAACTTTCACCTGGAAACAATCCTTCTTCTCCATTCCATAAAGGTTCTATCCATTTTGTGCCATCTGCACTTAAAAATTCAGCGGCAATAGGCCCAACCAATAGTCCGATAAGAATCAAGGGTAAAATAGCTGGGATTTTAAATTTCCAAGCCACCCATTGTGCGAGTATTCCTAAAATGATAATTCCAGCTAATTCTAACATGTTCTTAATTAAAAATTAATACTAAAATAATTAAATAAAGTTAACTAAATATTATTCCTCTTTTATCATTAACCTTAATACAGAACAAGCAGACTTTTCGGTATACTTGTCCTTGCCAGTACCAAATAAAACTGAACGCCAATTGTCTTTTTGGGGAGTTCCTAAAATGAGGAGATCATAGTCTGCCGAAGTTTTTGAAATTGTTTCAATAGGATTGTTTGATTTGATAACAATAACGTCGTTATTGGATTTTGCTTGGTTTAATAATTGTTCAGAAGTTCTTTCAATTTTATTTACTATTTCTTTTGAATCTTGATCTCCAACTATTCTTAATAATGAAAATGATGCCTTATAATATTGACATATTCTGTCTGCTACCTCTACAAAGTTACTGTCATTTCTTCCTGGTCTTAATGCAATAAGAACTCGACCTATATAGCGAACTCCATTATCTTTAAATAATGCAAAATTTGAGTTTATATTTGTTAAAAGCCAACCTATTGGATTCCTAATTAAGATTCCTGTTCTAGCTTTCCCATTCCATCCAATAACCAGCCAATTACAATTCGTCTGGTCGCTCAACTCGTGGATTGTGTCCGATAAATTATGGGTGACAACGGCTTCAAAATCTATATTTAAGTTTTGATTGGAGGCCAGCCTTGACAATCGTCTTTCTAAAGAATTGATTATTGGATTTTCTTTTGATAGAGCTTCCAAAAATGTTTGATTAGGGATTTCAGTAAGGTTTACAACTTGAATATTCTCTTTTGGGTTTAATGCTGCACCTATTTCAACGAGCATTTCAGGAGATCTTTCATTCCCAAATAAAGGCACAACAACATCTGCTTCGGAAACTAAATCACCATCTAAAAAAGAAGGGTTTATACTGATATCTATTTTTCGTTTTTCGCGATTTTTCTTTTTATATAAAAGAAAGAGCGCTGGTCTATGCCCATATTTTCTTAATATTCCCGTTCTAGCTGTTTTCTTTCCAAAACTATAATATATAATAAAGCCTAAAAATATAATGGCTAAAATTGCCAATAAGGGTATTAGTCCTAAAAAAAACAATAGTGCTAAGCCGCTAACAATACCAAATAATTGTACGTATGGATAAAAAGGAGATCTGTATGTTGGCAAATACCATTGAGCTGCTGTTTCCCTTAAAATAACAACACAAAAATTTACCAGAATAAACATCATTACCATGAATGCGCTGGCTAGTTTCGCAATTTTTTCTACATCTAAAAATAAAATAACCAAAGCCATAACAACACAGGTTAAAATTATAGTAGAAACAGGTGTTAAATATTTAGGTTGAATTCTACTCATAAATGACGGCAATAACTTGTCTAGTGCCATTGCAAAAGGAAATCTTGAGGCCGCCAAAACGCCTGAATTTGCCATAGACACTAAAGTTATAACGCCTACTAATGCTGCAATATACCCAATGTATGTTCCTCCTAAATAATTAGCAATTGTGTAAATTGGCTTTATGTCTGTTTTTAAAGTTTCTAGCGGTATATTTCCTACTAATGCAAATGCTACAGAGACATAAATTACTGTCATTATAACCAATGAAATTATCATTGCTCGTGGAAGATTAATGCCTGGATTTTTTATTTCGCCAGCAATGGCCGCAACTTTAGTAACGCCCGCATATGATATATACACAAAAGCCACTGTGGAAAACAAGCCTATTTTTCCATCAGTAAAAACAGGGTCTAACAAATTATTGTCAATATTTGGTATTCCAAAAATCAATACAAGCGCTAAACTGGTTATACTTATTGCTACTAATACAATTTGAACTTTACCAACTTTTTTTACTCCAAAAACATTCAGAAGAAGGATAATAAAAAGAAAAAACAGCGCAATGTATCTAGTAAGGCCTTCCTGTGTTTTTACCAAAATAGCCAAATATGCTCCAAACCCAACAAGGGCAAATGAACTTTTTAATAATAATGATAACCACAACCCTATTCCTGCAATAGTCCCTAAAATTGGTCCAAAAGTGCGTTCAATATAAACATATGTTCCTCCCGAAGAGGGCATGGCTGTAGCAAGTTCAGATTTAGATAAAGCAGCTGGAAGAATACATATAGATGCCAAAAGATATGCTAGCCAAACAGAAGATCCTGTTTTGGCGGCCGCTATTCCAGGAAGTACAAAGATTCCACTTCCCAGCATTCCTCCAATACTAATTGCAATTGCTGAAGTTAATGTCACGCTTCTTTGTAGTGTCTTCAAGGGTTTTAATTTTAAGCCTAAAATAGCCTTTTTTTAACAATTGATAATATCACAATAAATTCTTAACATCAGGTTTAATTTGTGAGCAATTTATTAATTTGCAAAGTCTATGAAATTATACCCTATAAATTCCGGTAATTTTAAGCTAGATGGCGGAGCCATGTTTGGAGTGGTGCCAAAATCCCTTTGGCAAAAAACAAATTCTGCAGACCAAAATAATATGATCGATCTTTCGGCACGATGCTTGCTCATTGAAGATCGTAATCATTTAATATTGATAGATACAGGAATGGGTAATAAGCAAAGTGACAAGTTTTTTGGATATTATCATTTGTGGGGAGATGACTCTATAGATAAATCATTGAATAAACATGGCTTTCACCGAGATGATATTACTGATGTCTTTATGACGCATTTACATTTTGACCATTGCGGCGGTAGCATTCAATGGAATAAAAATAGAACTGGTTATGAGCCTGCCTTTAAAAATGCTCATTTTTGGAGCAACCAAGATCATTGGAATTGGGCGACTGTACCCAATAAAAGAGAAAAAGCTTCGTTTTTAAAAGAAAACATTTTGCCTATGAAAGAATGTGGGCAACTAAAATTTATGTCGGTTCCTAAAAACGATCTCTTAAAAAATTCTGAATTGGGTTTTGATGTTTTCTTTGCCAATGGGCATACAGATAAACAGATGATACCTCTTATCCACTACAAAGATAAAACCATTGCTTTCATGGCGGACTTATTGCCTACCGCTGGTCACTTACCCTTGCCCTATGTTATGGGTTATGACACTAGGCCGTTGCTTACACTTGGTGAAAAAGAGCGGTTTTTAAATATGGCTGCCCGTGAAAATTATTATCTTTTTTTAGAGCATGATGCTTATAACGAAATCATAACTGTTCAACATACTGAAAAAGGCGTTAGGTTAAAGAATACTTATACCTGCCAAGATATTTTTATTTAATATTTTAAAAAAATCATGAAACAAATAATGCCCCTTATAATCCTGTTTTATAGCATAATAATTTTAAATAGTTGCGGGAGCGCAAATGTTATTTCTACTCCAATAGAAAATATTAGTAGTTCGCCCTTAAAGGTCGTGGAATTAACAGAAAAAGAGAGAAATACTTGGCTTCATCTAGATTTAGTTAAAGATACAATTCCCGGAATGAGTGTTGAAAAAGCTTATTCCGAAATAATTAAAAACAAAACGGGCAAAACGGTAATTGTTGCCGTAATTGATTCTGGAATTGATATTGAGCATGAAGATTTAGATGATATTATTTGGGTAAACGAAGACGAAATCCCAAACAACGGAAAAGATGATGATAATAACGGTTATATTGATGATATTCATGGTTGGAATTTTCTTGGTGATGCTTATGATGAGCAGGTGGAGTATGTTAGGATTTTAGCAAAAGGAGATATCAGTAACCCAGATTATGCAAGAGCGCAAAGAGAGTATATTGAAAAATATAATGAATACTCTCAACACAAAGCAACTTACACTCAAATAGCTCAACAAATAAGTGATGCCGATAGAGTTCTTTCAAAACATTTAAATAAAAAAAATTATACCCTTAAAGAGATTAGCGCCATTAAAGCAAAAGACCAACAAATTCAACAAGCTATTAGTATTATAAGTTATTATGCGAAGGTTATAGACGCAAAAACGATTGTAGAATTAGAAGATTCAATTGATGAAAGTTTAGCAGATATCAATAATTGGTTAACAGTTAGGCTTAATAAAGGTTTTAATGGAAGAAAAACAGGAGACGATCCAGATGATTTTTCACAAAAATTTTACGGAAACGGGAACATTAGACCTTCCGAAAAAGATGAAAGTCACGGCACACATGTGGCTGGTATTATCGCGGCCGAAAGAAATAATAGTAAAGGTATTGACGGTGTTGCCAATAATGTAAAAATTATGTCGATAAGAGCCATCTCAAACGCCGATGAGTACGATAAAGATGTTGCGTTGGCTATTCGTTATGCCGTAGACAATGGTGCTAAAATAATCAACGGGAGTTTTGGTAAATATTTTTCTCCGCACCCAGAATGGGTTAAAGAAGCTATCGTTTATGCAGAAAAACATGATGTTTTATTTGTTCATGGTTCTGGCAATGAAAGTTTAGATATAGATAAAAAAAACAACTATCCGAATGACCAATTTGATAATGGTCCTGAAATCTCAAATAATTTTATAAATGTTGGGGCTATTGAACCAAAATACGGTTCTAGCCTTGTGTCAGATTTTTCAAACTACGGAAAAGAAACTGTTGATGTAATGGCTCCTGGTGGCGAAATATACTCTACAATGCCAGAAAATGAGTATAAAGCACAAAGCGGTACGTCTATGGCTGTTCCAGCTGTTGCTGGTGTTGCTGCTTTAATAAGATCTTATTATCCTAAATTAACAGCCTCTCAAGTAAAACGAATTTTGATGGATTCAGGATTGTCTTTGAATCAAAAAGTAACTGTAGGAGAAAATGCTGATATGATAAAACCCTTTAACGAACTCACAAAATCTGGTAAAATAGTAAATGCATACAATGCATTAATAATGGCTGATCAAATTTCTAAAAATTAAACAATGAAAAATTTATTGCCAAATACTATAACTCTTTTTATTGTCTTTTTTGTTACAATAGTGTCTGCCCAACCTCATCCTGGCTATTGGCAACAACATGTGGATTATACTATGGAGATTGATATGGATGTTGAAACGTATCAATATAATGGTGTTCAAAAATTGGTTTATACAAATAACTCGCCTGATGTATTGAATAGAGTATTTTACCACTTGTATTTTAACGCGTTTCAGCCTGGTAGTGAAATGGATGTACAATCACAGGTAAGTCCTGATCCAGACAGCAGGATCGGGCACAGAATTAGCAAATTAAAGCCTAGCGAAACAGGTTATATAAAAGTAAAAACTTTAAAGCAAAATGGTGTTGATTTAAAATATGAAACTGTTGGAACTGTTTTGGAAGTTGATTTGGCAAGTCCGATACTACCAGGAGAACAAGCAACTTTTGATATGGTGTTTTCTGCTCAAGTTCCGATTCAGATTCGTCGTTCTGGAAGAAATAATTCAGAAGGCGTAGCATTATCTATGTCGCAATGGTATCCTAAACTGGCTGAATATGATTTTGAAGGATGGCATGCTGACCCATATATTGGAAGGGAATTTCATGGTGTTTGGGGTAATTTTGACGTTAAGATATCCATAGATAAAGATTACACAATTGGTGGAACTGGTTATCTGCAAAACCCTGATGAAATAGGTCATGGTTATTCTGGTAATAAAGTAAAACGCTCTAAAAAAGGAAAACTAACGTGGCATTTTGTTGCGCCAAATGTGCATGATTTTACGTGGGCTGCAGACCCAGAATATATTCACGATGTAGCTCAAGTGCCTGAAGGTCCAACTTTACATTTTTTCTATAAAAGCACAATGCCAACTGGAAAACTGGAAAACTGGAAAGCTTTACAGCCAAAAGCTGTGGAGTTAATGCAGTTTTTTGGCGAAAATATTGGCGAGTATCCATATAAACAATATTCTATTATTCAAGGCGGCGATGGTGGTATGGAATATGGCATGTGTACTTTAATAGCAGGTGAAGGAAATTTTAATGGCCTGTTTGGTGTCGCTGCTCACGAGATGGCTCATAGTTGGTTTCAATTTTTATTAGCAACAAACGAACTTAAATATTATTGGATGGATGAGGGTTTTACTGAATACTTTGGTGAACTTGCTGAAAGTAAAATATTCAATACTTCTTTTGAAAAACCTACTCAAAGGGTGTATAGGATATATAAAAGCTACGCAAAATCTGGTTTAGAGCAACCTCAAACTACTCAAGCTGATCGATTTGTTTATCACGGGGCTTATACCAGATCGTCATATTACAAAGGCTATGTTTTTCTTTCACAATTGGGTTATATTATTGGCCAAGAAAATTTTGATAAAACCATTAAAAAGTATTTTGATGATTTTAAATTCAAGCATCCGATACCTAATGATATTATGCGCACTGCAGAAAAAGTTTCTGGTTTAGATTTAGAATGGTATTTAATAGACTGGACACAAACCACCAATACAATAGATTACGCTATTAAATCTGTTGAAGAAAACGATGGTGCTACAACAGTTAATCTGGAAAGAATTGGATTAATGCCTATGCCTTTGGATATTGAAGTTGAATACGTTGATGGTTCAACTGAATTATTCTATATTCCGTTACAAATGATGCGAGGAGAAAAGCCCAGTAATGCGCCAAGAACTGTTTTAAAAGATTGGGCTTGGGCTTATCCAGCGTATAGTTTTAAAATAGAGAAAGAGAGACGACAAATAAAAAGCATTACTATAGATCCGCTAAATTTAATGGCAGATATCAATCCTGATAATAATACAATGTAGTTACCTGATAACATTTTTAATACCATTTTTCGTTTTTATACATTTTTGCTTTTGCGACTCTTTCTCTACTAAATAGTTTTAAATGTTTGTCATCCACTTGTTGGCTTCTATAGCCTAAAAGATGGAAAATTTCTTTTGCTAAAAATTTTGCTGTTTTTAAATCTACCTCAAGTGTTTGTTTGTTTCTGTCTTGCCAAGAAACACCTGGTAACAAAACAAACAGAGAATCTGCTTTAAGATTTCTTAAGATTTTTGACAGTTTTAAAACAAATGGTGAGATTCTTCTTATAATAAAGAACCCTTCTTCTCCAATGTCTTGGTACAAAGGCATAAATAGTTTTCCATTGTGTTTAGCCTTTATGGTTTCATTATTACTTTTTGCTAAAAGGGTGCCTTTTTTTATTTTTTGAAAACTTTCAAAACCATCTATCATCTTAAAAGGCTCGTTAGGTTTGATCTTGTGTAAATAGATTACCTCAAAAAAATCTGAAATTTCATTAGAAGCTTTTTTTAGTTCGTTAAAACAATCTAATTCAGAAACACTTTCTTTTACGACACTGTTTGAAAAAACAAGAGCGAGTTTTATAAATGCTTTTGCGTTTTTTACGGCTTCAATATCATCGTGTTGGCCAGATTCAAACCCTAAAGACACATAGCCCAACTCATTTATATAGCTTAATAATGGCCCTTGCAAGTATTCTTCAATGCCAAGAACAATTGGAACAGGGAATTGTTTAGAAAACTTTCTGTTGATTAATGCGTCATTTATTGTAATAAAAGGAAGCGTTTTACCAGAGGTTGTGTGTAAATCGATGAAATAAAGCGGTGCTTTTTCTGTTGCTATAATTTCCTTTAGCAGACTTGAGAGTTGTTTTAATTCTTTTTGTTCTACGGTTAAAGTGTCTCTTTTGCTTACAAAGTATAAATAACTTCTTGTCCAAAGCCTGTTTAGGTCTTTTTCAATAAATCTTTTATTATGCTTTAGTGCGCTTAAGTTTCCTACAAGTCCGTAAATCGTTCCTTTTACATTTTCTTCGTTTATTTCATTTAAAGTCTCCTGAAGCGCTGTAACTCCTGCTTTCTCATTTCCATGAATTCCGGAAAAGAACACAATGGTTGGGCCTTTTTCTTTTCCTTTAATTTTCGTAATAATTCTTGATGTCGAAGTACGCGCTTTTGATTCTGTATTGATTGCTTGTGTCATGCGATTTATAAATCCTTTGAAGTGATTATTCCTAATAATTGTTTGTTATAGACTACTGGTAAACAGTGAATTTTGTGTTCTTTCATTTTATTTTTTGCGTCCTCTAAACTTTTATATTGTGTTATGGTGTGTATTTCTTTCTTCATTACCTCATCTACAGAATATTTGGTTTTTTTGGCATCGTTTAGAACTTTTTCAACATCTGTCCAAGAAATTAAACCTATTAATTCTTTGTTGGCGTTTATAACAGGCATGTGGTGAATATTTTTCCATTTCATAATGCTTATTACAAGTTCTAAACTATCATTGGCATCAACCGAAAAAATATTGGTTGTCATTTTGTGTTTCACTTTTAAGTTATTATCAAACGATGCCGAAGTATTGTCGTCCACTTTTTGCCATGAGGAAACAGGAAAATCACTTTCTTGTTTTGAATACATTTTAGATACAAGGATTTGGGCAGCTTCAAAAGGTTTTTTTGTTTTTAATAAATTTCTATAGTTATCTATAATCCATTGCGAACCGTTGCTCGTTTTTACTCTATTTTCTATTATGGTTAAATAATACTCTACGTCTTTAGGAGAAATGCCAATGTCATAAAGCCCTGTATGAGCCATTGGTAAGAGTTCGTTTAGAATAAGGTCTCTGCTTGGAATATATTTCCCGTTCCAAAAAAATTGAGCTGACATTCCGTATCGAGCCGCATTAAAGAAATTAGATTTTACATCTTTAAAACTCATTTTCTCATGGATATTGTCATATTTTTTGGGTTTGCCTAACATTACGCCAACCCAAAATGCCATATTTGCTATTTCATCTTTGGTGGTTGGGCCTGAAGGAATATATCTGTTCTCAATTCTTAAATGAGGTTTGCCCTTATCATTAACGCCATAACATGGTCTATTCCATGGGTATACTGTGCCGTTGTGAAGGTTTAATGCTTTTAGTTTTGGTGTTTCTCCATTGCTTAACATTTCTACACTATCCAAAATGTATTCTGAAGAAACTAAACTTCTAAACCTAGAAATGTTGTCTTTAAATATGTCTGTTACTGAGCCTGTTGCCCAATTACTTCCGAAGCCAACTCTAGACTGTTTTTCGTTAAGCATAAACGAATTTGCTCTTGTATCAACGCTTTGGGTAAATAGGGCAATTCTTGTTTCATGCCATAACTCCTTTCCAAATAATAATGGTGAATTTGCACAGGCGCTCAAAATGGGCCCTGAAATAGCTTGAGCCCAATTATAGCTGTCTACAAAGTTATCTGGGTCTATCTGTAAGTGCATTTGAAAACTAGTGTTACAGCCTTCCAGCATCACAGAATTGTGCTTTAGGTTCAGTTCGTCAACTCCTTTTATATGAATATCAAAATCTTGTTTTCTAGATTCTTTTATTGCATCATTTATAACAACATACCTCTGAATTGGCGTCATGTATTTTAACTTCACGTGTTTCAGAGCCAGAGTGGGTAAAATTCCTGTTAAAACAATTTTTGTGTCATGCTTTTTTGTAGCGTCTCTCGCCTTGTTCATTTTGGTTTTTAAATCGTTATAGAGTTTTGAAAAACAATCGCCTTTTAGATCTATTGGATCTAAATTCAACTCCAGGTTATAGCTTCCTATTTCTGTTGTAAAATGATTATCATTTATTTCTTTAAGAACATCTAATGAGTTTTTATTGGGATAAAACTCTTCGTCGACTAAACAAAACTCTTGTTCTGCCCCAATACGAATTGGTTTTCTTTCAATCCTGTTGTTTTGAATCATTACTTCTAGCGCTTCAATATCTTTTAATAAATGATGAATATATTTTGCCTTATCTTTTTTACTGTTCAGCTTAATAACTTTTAGTTCTCCCACAGTTAGAATTTTAATTATTTAAAATGTTAAATTAACATAAGGTAAGAATATATAATATGATTTTTATCATACCAAAATGTGGCGTCAAATGGTTTGTTATCATTACTTTTGTGCTTACTTTTAAAGAATGATGGCGTCTTTTACCAATAAAGAAAAACTTAAAAGCAAAAAACTTATAGAGCGGTTGTTTCTTGAGGGTAATTCCGTTTCAGTTTTTCCTTTGCGTTTAATTTATTTAGAAACTAAATTTGATGATGGTTCAGAAATAAAAACCGGAGTCTCTGTGAGTAAAAAAAAGTTTAAAAAAGCAGTTGACAGAAATAGAATTAAAAGGTTGTTGCGTGAGGCTTACAGGCTCGAAAAACACACTTATTTTAACAACATTACAACACATTATGCGTTTATGATTTTGTACATTGGTGATGAAAAACCTTCTTTTGAAAAAGTGACCTCAAAGATGAAACAACTTTTTGGCTTGTTTCTTGATAAGGTTTCTAAAAAAACTGTTTAACATGAAAACTTTATTATACTTTTTTATTGTTATGCTTCCTTTGGCATGTTCAACTAACTCAAGCAAGGAAGACTCATCTGAATCTTATGATGGAGAAATAACCGAAATGGTTCTTGAGGAAGCTGTTTCTGATAATAACATGATGGTTTCAAAAAATTCAATGCCATCAACTTATGAAAAGAAAGTCATTAAAAACTCCTATTTACGATATGAAACTCAAGATTTGGATAAAACCTACAACCTGATTATTCAATTTGTAAAACAAAATGATGGCTTTATTCAAAACGACAATTCCAACAAATCTGGTAACAGAATGTCCCGAAATTTGGAAATCAGAATACCTACAAGCAACTTCCAAAGAACAATTGATTCTATTAGTAATCACGTAGATTTTTTCGATACTAAACGTATTTCTGCAAGAGACGTCACAGAAGAGTTTATAGATTTAGAAGCGCGTTTAAAAGCCAAACAAACACTGGAAAAGCGTTATTTAGAGCTTTTAAACAAAGCAAATAACGTAAAGGAAATGCTTGAAATTGAGCGTGAACTTTCAAATATTAGAGAAGAAATTGAGGCCAAACAGGGCAGGCTTAAATATTTGAACGATCAAGTGTCGTTAAGCACTTTAAACGTAGAATTTTATAAAATAACATCTCAAACTGGTGCAACTGTATCTTATGGCTCTAAAATGTGGAAAGCCCTTAAATCTGGTTTTAATGGTCTATCTATTTTCTTTTTAGGAATATTGCATATTTGGCCATTTATAATAATTATGATTATTGCATTTTTTGTCATTAGGCGTTGGATTATTAAAAAGAAGTGATTATGAAGAATTTAAAACATATTTTAAAAAATAAGATTGTATTATCTGTTTTAGCAGTAACTATATTTTTATCAACAACGGCCTTTCGCAATGACTTTTTTGAAATCGCAAAACAAATAGAAATTTTCACTACGCTTTTTAAAGAGCTTAACATGAGTTATGTTGACGAAACCAATCCTGGCGATTTAATGGATACAGCCATTAAAAGTATGTTGAGTGATCTTGACCCTTATACAAATTTTTTAAATGAGCAGGATGTAGAAGCTGCCAGAATTAATAATACAGGTGATTACATTGGTATTGGTGCAAGAGTAAAAACACTTAAGGATAAACTTGTTATTATAGAGCCTTATAAAGATTATCCTACAGATGAAGCAGGGCTCAAAGCTGGAGATGAAATTATAAAGGTGGGAAATACTTTGGTTGAAAGCTATAAAGAAGATTCTGGTGATTTGTTAAAAGGCTCGCCAGGTACAACAGTTGATGTTACATATATAAGACAAGGTGAACAAAAAACAGCAACAATCAAGCGTGAAGAAGTTGAAATAGATGCTGTCCCTCATTTTTCAATGATTGATGACAAAACAGGTTATATTGTATTAACAAAGTTTAACAACAAGGCGTCTTCTCAAATAAATTATGCTGTTAGAGATTTAAAAGCACAGGGAGCAGAAAGACTTATTTTAGATTTAAGAGGAAATCCTGGTGGTTTGCTTCATGAAGCCGTTAATGTTGTAAATATTTTTGTGCCTAAAGGCCAACTAGTTGTTGAGACAAAATCTAAAGTTAAAAAGTTTAACCGGACTTACTATACCCAAAGAGAGCCTCTTGATACAGAAATTCCTTTGGTGGTTTTAATAAATGGCGGAAGTGCTTCTGCCAGCGAGATAGTTTCAGGCACTCTGCAAGATTTAGATAGAGCAGTAATTGTAGGTTCTAGAAGTTATGGTAAAGGATTGGTGCAAAGACCTAAACAGCTTACTTATGGAACTCAATTAAAGGTAACTATTTCTAGGTATTATACGCCTTCTGGACGTTGTATTCAAGCATTGGATTACTGGAATCGTGATGAAACCGGAAAAGCCGTAAGGGTTAAAAAGGAAAACTACAACGAATTTAAAACCAAAAACGGTCGTAAGGTTTTTGATGGTGGCGGTGTTTTGCCCGATGAAATTATGGAAATTTCAAAAAATTCTGCTATTACAAAAGCTTTAGTTAATGATGATCTTATCTTTAATTATGCAACCGATTATTATTACAATCATAATATTGCCGATTTTAAAAACTTTGAAATAACAGATTCAGATTTTTTAGATTTTAAGCAATATTTAGTTGCTAATGGGTTTTCGTTTGAAACAAAAACAGAAAAATCTTTAGCAAAAGTTATTGAAGTTGCACAAGAGGAAGATTTGGCAGATGATATTCAAAACGATTACAGCACTTTATTAACTAATTTAAACTTGGCAAAAACTAATGCAATTGATGAAAATAAAGATCAAATAAAATCATTGTTAACGGATGAAATTGTAAAACGTTACGTGTATAGAGAAGGTTTGTATAATTATTATACATCACATAATCCTGAAATAAAAAAGGCTTCTGAAATACTTAAAAGCCCTACAACTTACTACAATTATCTAAGATGATTTTTTAAGGTTTTATAAAACCTTTATATTTATAGCCATTTTTTAAAGAGATATAATGAGATATTTATTTGTAATTATACTCTGTTTCAATTTTAGTATAGGTCAAAATAAACTTAATCATGAGGTTTATTTTGAAACCAATAAGTTTGAAGTTCCCTCAACAGAAGAAAACAGGTTGTTATTATTTATTACTTCACTAGATACTATTTCTATTGAAAAGATTGCTATTTATGGCTTTTGTGATGATAGAGGCGCTGAAAATTATAATTTAAAACTTTCTCAAGAGCGTGCTGATGCGATAAAAGCAATTTTTTCTGATAATGAAATCAGTGAATCTTTAATTACAAATGTAGATGGTAAAGGTGAAATTTTATTGAATATAGTTAGGGAAGATGACCTTGTTAAAATTAGAGGATTAAATAGAAAGGTTGAAATTATTGTTACAAAAAAGACTCTTGAAAAAAACAGTATTAAAGATGATCCTGAAAAGAAAGCAACAGCTGAACTTTTAAAAGAAAATTTAAAGGTTGGAGACAGGATTACTTTCGAAAATATTTTGTTTAAAAATGGTTATAGTTACATTTCTTCAAAAGAGTCTAAACAAACTTTAGATCATATTGCTGAAGTATTGTCAGAAAAAAAAGATATTTATTTCACAATTCAAGGACATGTATGTTGCACACAGAATACTAGGGATGCTGTAGATAAACAAACAAAAAAACGTAATCTTTCTTTGGCAAGAGCAAAATATGTGTACGAGTATCTTGCAAAAAAAGGTGTTGATAAAAAACGAATGAAATATGTTGGAATGCGTCGTAAATTTCCTTTAGGTGGAGATCCTAAATTTGATAGACGCGTTGAGATATTAATTACTTATGTTGGTGAAAGTGATTAATTATAAAGCATGTTAATATGTGGAATACCATCTTCTAAATACTCCTCTCCTACTGCTTTAAAGCTTAAATTATTATAGAATGTTTTTAAATAGCATTGTGCAGAAATACGAATTTCTTTTGTTTTAAAAATATCTACTATAGCATTTATTGAAGCCTTCATTATATCATAACCATATTTATAGTGCCGTTGTTTTTTAGCAACTACTACTCTACCAATACTGGCTTCAGAAAAATAATCTCCAGGTTTAAAAACACGTGTATATGCAACTAGCTTTTCATCTTTAAACCCTAAAACATGTACTGCTATTTGGTCTATATTATCTATATCCTGATACACACAATCTTGTTCAACCACAAACACTTCAGAGCGTAAACGAAGTAAATCGTAAAGTTCTTCTTTAGTCAATTCTTTAAAAGATTTTACTTTAATTTTTAGCATGATTAGTCTTGAACAATAACATCTTTAGCATCACATTTTCCAAATTCTGGTTGAATGTTAACGTGATTAATATTGTATTTATGATACAATAATTCTTCAATTTCTTCAAGGATTTCATCAAATTGAGATAATAAGATGTCATCATAAAAATCTATATGCGCTTCAAAATGAACTTCATCTTCATTGAGTTGCCAAACATGAACATGGTGTACGTTTTTAATACTTTCAATCTTTTGTACTACTTTAATAATATCTCTAACATGAATATCTTCTGGAGTAAAAAGCATAAGTACTCTAAAGGAATCCTTTAATAAATCAAATCCCATCCAAATCAAGTATAAAGCAATGGCTAGTGTTAAAACACTATCTACCCAATATATTTCATAAAACTTCATGAGTAGACCGCCTATTAAAACAGCAACACTTGCCAACATATCTGTTAATAAATGTAAATATGCAGAACGCATATTCATATTCCTTTTAGAGTCCTTTTTTAATAATAAAACACTAAATCCATTAGCTAAAATAGCTATTAAAGACAGCCATATAACTAGATTTGATTCTATTTCAATAGGATTTTGAAACCTTTTAATAGCTTCAATAATCAGTAAAATTGCAACAATAATTAAAGTGGATGCATTAACAAAAGCAGCTAAAATTTCAGCTCTTTTAAATCCAAATGTTCTCTGTAATGATGCAGATTGTTTTGCTAAAACATTAGCAATATAACTTACTAAAAGAGAAAGTACATCTGTAAAATTATGTAGTGCATCGCTTAAAAGAGATAAACTTCCGGAAACTAGTCCTCCAACTACTTGGGCTATTGTAATGAGTATATTTAAAAAAATAGAAATAACTAAATTCCGTCCTTTTAAATTACTATGGTTATTATGGGAATGATTATGAGAGTGCGAATGGCCCATTTAGCACGATAATGGAATTTTATTTATTCTTCTTTCGTGTCGTCCTCCTTCAAAATCGGTATTTAAGAAGGTGTCTACTATTTCTATGGTCTGCTCTAGTGCAGTAAAACGAGCAGGAATACTTAAAATATTGGCGTTATTATGGCTTCTGGCGAGTTTAGCTATCTCTTTGGTCCAACAAATAGCAGAACGCACACCTTGATGTTTATTCGCTGCCATACTTGCACCATTACCACTTCCACAAATAATAATACCTAAATCTACTTTCTTATCTTCTACATCTTGAGCAACAGGATGAATAAAATCGGCATAATCTACACTATCACTTGAATCTGAACCATGATTTATAACTTCAATTCCTTTAGATTCTAGATATTTTAATACAGCAAATTTGTAATCTGTCCCTGCATGATCGTTTCCTATAGATATTTTCATAAAAAATAAGCTTATTTAACAGATTTCAAAGTTACAAAATAACAACTAGTATTTTTAAATTGTTCACTAGTATATTCATTAGTTGTTGATAAGTGATTGTTATTATCTGAAAGATAAATTTTTAAGTTTCAATAATTTTTATAAGTGGTTATAATAAGTATGAAATCCAAAAAATAACCAAAGAGATTATTCTAATTTTATAAGAATAAAAAGTACAGTTACAAACATAAAAATTAAGAAAAGTTATAAGTATATAATAGTGAAAGATAGTTATAAACAGCTGTCAATAACACTTAATTCTATCTTATAATGAGCGTTTTATATTGTTAATACAACACTCATAAAAAGTAAATAGCGTCTTATCAAAATAAAAGCTTTAAAAGTTATTGATACTATTAACACACTATTATAATAACTATTTATTTTTTAAAATTTAAATAAGAAATATTAATTGTATATATAATTGTGGATAACCTCATTTTCTTTTAATTAACCTTTATTTAAACATTACAACTAAAAATGAACTATCTTTAGTATACCTAATTTAAGCTTTTGTGAGTAATAATTTTATAGATGAAGTACGACATATTATTATTAGTAATCTAACTAACGAAAACTTCGGTGTGCGCGAATTAGCTGCTTCTCTTAATTTAAGCACTTCACAAACTTTGCGAAAAGTAAAAACTGTTACTGGAAAATCGGTTAATCAATATATTAGGGAATTACGTTTAGAAAAGGCAGCAAAGCTTCTTAAGGAAACTGACTTTACTGCTTCAGAAATTGCTTTTCAAGTTGGATTTAATAGTGCATCTTATTTCAATAAAACTTTTAGTAAATATTTTGGTATTTCGCCAGGTGAATATAAAACACAAAACATAAGTTTAAATGAATTAACTACTCAAAAAAACAGATTCCGTTTTCGTAATTTATCTTTAACAAAAAAGATAATTTCTGCTATTACATTAGGATTACTTATTGTATTAGGCTATTTTCTGATCAATAATTTTACTTCAAAAAATAATCAACTTTCTAATTCTATAGCAGTTCTTCCATTTAAAGATTTCAGTCCTGTTGACAACCAGTGGTTTTCAGATGGTGTATCTGACAATATATTACACTCTTTTTCACAAATGAAGAACCTATCTGTTATATCATTTACCTCTTCATCTACCTATCGAAATTCGGATAAAAAAATTCCTGAAATAGCTAAAGAGTTAGGCGTTTCTTACATTCTTGAAGGTAGCGTCACACTCTTGGAAGATAAAATTAAAATTATCATTCAGCTTATTGACGCTAAAGATAAACATGTATGGTCTAAAGAGTATTATGAAACTTTTGATGATATAATAAGCATTCAAAATAATATAGCTCAACAAGTAATGAATCAATTACAAGTTACTTTAAGCCCTCAAGAAAAAATTGCACTTACAAAGTACCCAACAGAAAATATGGAAGCCTATAGTTTATTTTTAAAAGGACGATTGATTAATGATAGCAGAGGTAATGCGGATTTATGGAACAATATTGAACTTAACAAACAAGCCATTGCTTTAGATCCAAATTTTGCGGAGGCCTATGCTGAAATAGCACTGTCCTATTGGAAATTAGGAAAAGTTGATTTAGATACTTTTATGGCTATTGATGGCATGGATTTAGCACATAAATATGCAGATTCTGCATTAAACATTAACCAGAACACCTATAGAGCATTAGCGGTAAAAGCAGAACTTTATGAGCATGTTGAATGGGATAAATCTAATGCGTATTATAAAAAGGCATTAGCTGTAAACCCTAAT
>DATGBV010000209.1:0-2182 GCA_035312485.1 Flavobacteriaceae bacterium
TTTTCTGGATCTGCATCAAGAAAAGCAAACTGACCTATACCAGCTTCATCACCAGGAGCAGCTCCTACCTCATCTGCAAGTATAGCAAGTTTAGTTCTAATTGTAGAATCTCTAACCCAATTAACAAATTGGCGATATTCGCTATTTGTTATCTCGGTTTCATCCATATAAAAGGCTCTTACAGTAACCGTTTTTGCAGGCGCATCATTTATGCCTGCAAGATCGTCATCTGCTTTACCCATAATAAATGCTCCTCCTGGAACAAGTTCCATACCGTAAGGTTTTTCAGGATGCCATTTTTTTCCTTTAACTCCGACTAGCTCGCCTCTATCCTTAGAACCACAACTAGTGACTAAAATTAAAATTCCGGTTAATAATAAAAACTTCTTCATATCCATATAAAACTCAAGGTTAATTAATTAAGCTTAAAATTTGAGAGCGTAAACATATTTATATATTTTTTAAAAAACAACTTTTTTGTTGAAAAACTTACATTTCATCGTGAAAATAATGCATTTCATCGATGAATTTATCATTTTTCACTATAATTTTCTTACTATATACTATTCTTTTGATAGGCCTTATACCAACGTTCTGGAATGGTATTATTACAAGCGTTTACATAGTCTTTATGCATACAGGGTAATAACGTATGTCTCTTTAATTTATTATTTACTTTCGATAAAAAGGGTATTTCTATCCACCAACGACCAGTTTTAACACTTTTGTAAAAGATTAGTTCTTGAGAGTCCACTAAAGTAATAAATTTTTGGTAATTATTTTCATTATCAAAGTTATCATCATTAACCCTGAAATTTACACCTTCTATAAAATACCAAATAATTTGTGCAACCAACATAGAGGTCATATCGTCATTTTTAGATGGCTTATATTCATAAATTCCAAAAGAAGTTACTTTATTACTTATACCTGCATAACGTGAAATAGCACATATCTCTTTTCCGTCAAACCCATTTGGTGAATATTTTTGGTTTTGACTTACTTCTGATGCTCCCACAGAATTTAGGTCCAAACTTACTATGTTGGCATCTCGCATTACTGGTTCCACCAGTGTAATATCTTTAGAAATTTCTCCCAACCTATAAGATTCAAAATAGAGTTTTTCCATTAGATCTATTTCTTCTTGTGGGTTAAAATAGGTTTGGTATCCTAAAATTGAATAGTTAAATAGATTATATGGTTGGTCTAAAATAATTTTACCTACAAAACTATTGTTGGTAATTGGTTTAGAAGAATCTCCTAAATCGAATTTACTGTCTATATTAACAACATTAACCATTGGCATTACAGAATCATAAGCTCTATAATTTGCATAGGTTATATCCTGGCTTCCTCCTAAAATTATAGGTATTATATTTTTTGTTAATAGTATAGAGACGATTGTTTTTAATGCAAAAAAAGTGTCTTCGGTTGAATCTCCTTTATGAATATCTCCTAAATCTGCAATTTCAGTTTTCCAACTTCCTGGGAAAAGTGAATAAAACATTTTTCTTATTTCATCTAGATTAAAATCTTCACCGAAATAATTAATGTCATTTCTATTTTCCAGAACACCTATTATAGCTATTTGCACATCATCCAAATCTGGTATTCCATCCTGATTGGAATGAATTTTTAATTTTCTGCCCAAGGCTTGTTTATCCAGTAATTGGATATGAGCCAAAACTGAATCTGAAACAGGTGCTAGAAAATTAAAATTCATATACTATTTCTTTTTTGAGGTCTTTTTCTTTTTTGGAACATTCTTTTCTATAAGTTCCTTTACTTTTTCTAGAGTTAATTTAGACACATCTACTTTTTTATCTAACTCAATTTTTGTCTTTCCTTTTATAATATGGTGTCTTCCCCAACGCGCTTTTTCTACTCTAATACCTTCATCTTCCCAATTATGGACCAATTTATCTTTTTCTTTTTGAATTTTATCTTCAATTAATGTTATGATATCGTTATCTGACAAATTATCCCAATCGTATTTCTTGTTTACATTAATGAACATATTGTTCCATTTAATAAATGGCCCAAAACGTCCTTTACCTTTTTGAACTGGTAATCCTTGATATGTATATATAGGAGCGTCAGCTTCTTTTTTCTCTTTAATCAATTCAATTGCATCCTCCAACTCAACACTTAAAGGATTTACTCCAGCAGGAAGTGAAACAAA
>DATGBV010000210.1:0-31102 GCA_035312485.1 Flavobacteriaceae bacterium
TTTAAAGAAAGTTGTTGATATCTGGCAGCAGATGTACTTACAGAACGAAAATCCGTAAGCCAAGTTGAACAACATAATTCACGACCACACGAACCAATACCTCCTAGTCTTGCTGCTTCTTGTCTAAAGCCTACTTGCTTCATTTCTATCCGAGTTCTAAACTCTCTGGCAAAAACCTTAATAAGTTCTCTGAAATCTACGCGTTCTTCAGCAGTATAATAAAAGGTTGCTTTACTGCCATCACCTTGATATTCAATATCTGAAATTTTCATCTCAAGTTTTAGGTCAATAGCAAATTGCCTTGCCTTAACTTTCATTTTTTCCTCTTTATCTCGTGAAGTGGACCAGATATCAATATCCTTTTGTGAGGCTTTGCGGTATATTTTAAATATTTCATCTTCCTCTGAAATATTTTTCCGCTTCATTTGGATTCTTACTAGTTCTCCTGTAAGTGTAACCATGCCAATATCATGCCCAGATTTTGCTTGAGTAGCAACAATATCGCCAATGCTTAATGTTAAGTTTTCTGTATTCTTGTAGTAATGTTTTCTACCGTTTTTAAAACGTACCTCAACCCAATTAAATGGTTTTTCTCCATTAGGAAGCGACATATTTGAAAGCCAATCAAAAACAGTTAGTTTATTGCAGCTGTCTGTACCACATGTTCCGTTATTTTTACAGCCTTTAGGTTGACCATTTTTTCCAGTTGTACAACTGTTGCAAGCCATTTTTTTTATATATGTTGGATTCGCTAACGTAAGGTTGCGAATGGAAATTAATAATTATTTTAAAACGTAAAGATACTATTATTCTATAGACTGGAAAGTAACTATTTTTTGTTATAAAATAAAAACTTTAGTTTTCTTTTTGTTTTAAGACATCAAAAATGTTTCGCAAATCTTTTTTATACGGTAAATGGTCGGCTCTTCCTTTCTTAAAGATATCGTTACTATTACCTTGTCCTTTTCTTAAAGCTTTTTGTTCTTCATATGGCAATCTATTTATCTCCATACAATTGGTTGAGCAACAATTTTCCATTTCCTCTTTACATTCATCACATTGAATAAAAAGCAAATGACACGCTTCATTGGCACAGTTGGTATGCACATCAAATGGTTTGCCACATTGATGGCAATTGGCAATAATGTCATTACTTATACGCTCTGCTCTCCTATCATCGAAAACAAAATTTTGACCCAAATACTTATTTTCCAAACCTAACTCATTTATCTGTCTTGCATACTCTATAATGCCTCCTTCTAGTTGATATACATTTTTGAACCCTTTATGCTTAAAATAAGCACTGGCTTTCTCACAGCGAATACCTCCAGTACAATACATAACTAGATTTTTATCTTCTTTAAAATCCTTTAAGTCTTCTTCTATGATATCAAGAGATTCTCTAAAAGTGTCTACATCTGGTGTTATGGCGTTCTTAAAGTGTCCTATTTCGCTTTCGTAATGATTGCGCATATCTACTAAAACTGTATTTTCATTTTCAATGAGATTATTGAATTTCTTGGCGTCTACATGAACTCCTTTATTGGTGACATCAAAAGTTTTATCATTTAAACCATCTGCCACAATCTTATGCCGGACTTTAATTTTAAGCTTTAAAAAAGATTTATTGTCCTGTTCTAGAGCAATGTTCAAACGGATATCTTTTAAAAAAGTTATGCTATCAAGGTGTGTTTTAAACTCATTAAAACGATCAGCAGGAAGAGATAGTTGTGCATTTATTCCTTCATGAGCCACATAAATTCTTCCAAGCACGTCCATATCATTCCATGTGATGAACAAATGATCTCTGAATATTTGTGGATTACCAATTTTGGCATATTGATAAAAAGAAAGGGTAAGTCTGTTTTTACCAGCCTTGTCTATTAATTCAGCCCTTTCTTTAGCACTTAATTTATTGTACAGTTGCATGCTATACTAATTTTTTAAGGTTAAGGAAAAATTTAAGCAAAAGTACTGCTTTTTTAAAATCCGGCAAGCTTATAAACAAAAAAGGTGCTTTGAAACAAAGCACCTTAAAGACTTTTTGGTCTATAAAATCAAAAATCTTAAAAGTCGGTATTTTCAGGATTTAACTAACCATTAAAACCATTTTCATAGCAAAAAATTTCCCACTTTAATAAGTAGATACAAAAAAACCTAAAAGGTTGCGTTATAAAATTGTAATATGATAAAAGTTGTAGTATTTTAGCATCACTTTCATAAGAAAAAAACAGAATGCATGAGTAACAATAAAGAAGCAAAATTAAAAGCGTTAAAATTAACTTTAGATAAACTTGATAAAGCCTACGGAAAAGGGACTGTTATGAAAATGAGTGATTCGGCAGTAGTTGACATTGAAGCCATTTCTTCCGGTTCTTTAGGTTTAGACATTGCTCTTGGAGTTGGTGGTTATCCACGCGGAAGAGTAATTGAAATTTATGGTCCAGAATCATCTGGTAAAACAACATTAACATTACATGCTATTGCAGAGGCTCAAAAAGCTGGGGGCATTGCCGCTTTTATTGATGCCGAACATGCTTTTGATAGGTTTTATGCTGAAAAATTAGGTGTAGATATAGATAATTTAATTATTTCTCAACCTGATCATGGAGAACAAGCATTAGAAATAGCGGAAAATTTAGTTCGCTCTGGAGCTATTGATATCCTCGTTATAGATTCTGTTGCTGCACTAACCCCTAAAAGTGAAATTGAAGGCGAAATGGGTGACTCTAAAATGGGATTGCATGCGCGTTTAATGTCTCAAGCTTTAAGAAAGTTAACAGCTACAATTAGCAAAACCAACTGCACCATGATTTTTATTAATCAATTACGTGAAAAAATAGGTGTTATGTTTGGAAACCCAGAAACCACAACTGGTGGTAATGCCTTAAAATTCTATGCTTCTGTAAGATTAGATATAAGAAGGTCTACACAAATTAAAGATAACAATGGGAATGTAGCGGGAAATAAAACCAGAGTAAAGGTTGTAAAAAACAAAGTTGCTCCTCCGTTTAAAACTGCTGAATTTGATATCATGTATGGAGAAGGTATATCAAAAGTGGGAGAAGTTCTTGACATTGCTGTTGAAAACGAAATCATCAAGAAAAGTGGCTCATGGTTTAGTTATGAAGACACAAAATTAGGTCAAGGAAGAGATTCAGTAAAAGAAATTATAAAAGACAATCCTGAATTACTTGAGGAACTTGAAGAGAAAATTAAGGTTGCAATTAATAATTAAGTTTAATTATTTTAAATAAAATAGCGCAACCTTTTCTACTTAAAAGCATCTATTGAATAGATGTATAAATAAACCTTAAATCTTTTTTAACAATGAAAAAGTTAATTTTTCTGTGTTTGATATCAATATCATTGGTTTCATGTAGCATTAGTGATGACAATGGCACTAATTTTTATTATGAATTTTTGCCAATAGAGAGTGCGGATCTTCCAGACTCCATGGTTTTAAATGAGACATATCAAATATCTGTGTCATATTACAGACCAAGTACCTGTCATTCTTTCAACGATTTTTATTTTCAGAAAAACGGAAACGAACGTACTGTTGCAGTAATAAATCGTGTTATAGAAAGTGATACCTGTGAGGATTTAACAGATGATTTGGTTGAAGTCTCTTTTAATTTTGTTTGCCTATATTCAGGCTCTTATGTGTTTAAATTTTGGCAAGGTGTAGATGACAACGATAATGACTTGTATTATGAAGTAGAAGTGCCAGTAGTAGAATAGGTTTAAAAATAATTTATACGAGGAAAATTTGAGTTTAGAGCAACTCATAGTAAAATGTAAAAATAATGATACTAAAGCTCAAAGTGAATTATATAAACTCTATTCGAGTAAATTATTTACAATTTGCTTAAAGTATTCAAGAAATCATGCAGAAGCGCAAGATAATCTGCAGGATGCTTTTGTGACTATTTTTAAGAAAATATCACAATATAAAGGCAAAGGTTCTTTTGAAGGTTGGATTAAACGAATTACTATTAATACCGCTTTACAACGCTATAGGACAAAAGGCGTTTTTAGTATTATTAATGAAGACATTCCTGATGAAGGTAATTGGGATGTTGAAGACACAGAAGGTATTTCAATTGATTATTTATTGCAAATAATTCAAGAATTACCTGACAGATATAGATTGGTTTTTAATCTATACGTATTAGATGATTTTTCACATAAGGAAGTTGCTAATATGTTAGAAATATCTGAAGGAACCTCAAAATCCAACTTGGCTAGAGCCAGAGAGATTTTAAAGAAAAAAATTGAAGTTTATAAAGACATGCAGAAAATGCAATCCTTATAATGAGTGAAAAAAAACATATAGATAGAGTTTTTCAGGAAAAGTTAAAAGATTTTGAAGACATTCCTAACGATGTTGTTTGGGAAAATATAAAATCTAAACTTGAAAAAGAAAAAGAAGACGATAAAGTAATTCCTATTTGGTGGCGTTTAGCGGGTGTTGCTGCTGTGCTATTATTATTGTTAACCATTGGCGGTTTGGTGATTAATAATAAAACAGACTCTAAACCTGAAATTCAGGTTGTAGATACTGAAAATAATACTTCTCCAGAAAATTTAAATACTCAAAAACCTTCAGATGCCATAAAAGAACCTTCAGACTTAAATCCAGACAGCAATCAAAATGAAACTTTAGCATCTGAAAACAATTCAATACAAACAAATCAAGAAGGTAATATTACAACTAATAATAAAACCAAGAGTAATGGTCCATCTGTTGATAAATTTAGTACTGTTAATAATGAAAGCGCCATCGCTTCAACTTCTTCTTCTACAAATAAAAATTTGAAGAATAATGATGCATTGGTAAATAGCAAGGTTTCTAATAAAAATAATACTTTGGAGGATTTAAACAATAGCTCTGACAAAAAAGACAGTGAACAACCAAATTCTTCATTGGCTGAAGTTCCGCAAAAACATGATGATATATTAAACAAAAATAATACTGAAGACATAAATAATGTAAAATTTGATAGTAGTATTATTGATGATTCTGAAGTTACAATAGCTCAAAACGAAACATCTCAAGACACTAACCTAGAAGATACAATATCTTCCGATTCTCTTACAATTGAAGGAGAAATTGCTAAAATTGAAGACATTAAAAACATTATTGAAGAAGAAAAACAATTAAACAGGTGGAGCATATCACCAAATGTTGCGCCTGTTTATTTTAACAGTTTAGGGAATGGTTCTTCAATTGATGAACAATTTAATAATAACTCAAAAACTGGTGAAGTTAATATGAGTTACGGTATTACTGGAAGTTATTCGATTAGTGACAAATTGGTGGTTAGAGCTGGAATTAACAAAGTTAATTTAGGTTACAACACCAACGATATTCTTCTTTTAGAAACTACTGGAAAAGGTCCAAATTCTGCACTCTTAAGCAATATTACTGAAAATAATAATGAGGAGCATATGTCTGTTGTAAATGCTAGGTCTGTATTGGTAGAACAAAACTCCAATTTAGTAAATACTTCAAATGTTGGGTCTATTAATCAAACTCTTGGATTTGTTGAAATTCCTGTTGAGTTGCAATACAGCCTTTTAAACACAAAACTTGGAGTTAACATTATTGGAGGCTTTAGCTCATTCTTTTTAAATGAAAATAAATTGCGTTCTGAAATAAACGGAAATAATATCTTAATTGGTGAGGCAAACAATGTAAATAGTGTAAGCTATAGTGCAAATTTCGGATTGGGTTTAAATTATAATTTCTCGAAAAGTTTTGATTTTAATTTAGAACCCATTTTTAAATATCAAATAAATACATTTAGTAATACCTCTGGAAGCTTTAAGCCTTATTTTATAGGTTTTTATACTGGTTTCAGTTTTAAATTTTAGACTAATTCAAATTACTATTATTGTTAAAAGAGTCGTTCTTATTTTAGAATGGCTTTTTTGTTTACCTGCAAAAGTTGATTTAAAATAATGCTTCTTGACTGCTCATTTAATTTTTTTGTATCTTCTATATTTAACCCTTTTGTTTGAATAAACTTATGGATCATCACACGCATTATTCCAGGACCACCACTAAAAAAATTATACGAAAATCTTTTCTTATTATCCATAAAACTTAATGGGACAATAGGTATTTGATGATTGATTGCCAATCTAAATGCACCATCCTTAAATTCGTCCAATACAATATGTTCTTCAGGTACACCACCTTCAGGAAAAATACAGATACTCAATCCTGATTGAAGCTTTCTTTGTGCTCTTAAAAAAACTGCTTGACGGCTTTTTGCAGAACTCCTATCCACCAAAATACATGTCTTTTTGTAGAAATATCCAAAAAGTGGAATCTTTGCTAGCTCTTTTTTTCCAATAAATACAAATGGGTTTCGAATAGATACCAACATCAACATAATATCAATCATCGAAGTATGGTTGGCAATAAACATATAGCTTTTGTTTCTTTCTGGGATTTGTTCGTAATCTATTTTCCATTTAAATCCCATTCCAATCAAAATGAATTTTGCCCAAATTCTAGCCAACTTGAAAAAGAATGGATACCAAGAATCTTTAGAGATAGAAATTAACAGGGCAGGAAGCAATAAAATAATTGGTAAGGCAACTAGAATATAAAACCAAATACGGTAAAGAATCCAAAGTGGATATTTTAGAACTTTCATACTTACCAAAAGTACTTATATAAATTTATTATATTTATAAAACTAACTCTAAAACATTTTCTATGGGACTTCTTTATGCACTATTGGTAGGAGCTATAGCTGGTTGGTTAGCTGGAAAGCTAATGAAAGGTGGCGGATTTGGTTTGTTGTTTAACATTATTATAGGTATTGTTGGTGGTATTATTGGCAATTGGGCTTTTGGAGCATTAGGCATTTCTGTCTCAGATGGTATTATTGGTGATATTATCACTGGTGCTATTGGAGCTCTAATAATATTATTTGTAGCAGGATTATTTAAAAAGTAATTCTTTTTTAGATAACAAATACTGTTTTTTATTGCGCAAGTAATGCTTACTTTTGTCATTTATTATTAGGAAATGGCAAGAATACTCACAGGAATACAAAGTACAGGAACACCTCATTTAGGAAACTTATTGGGAGCTATATTACCTGCAATAAAAATGGCAAACAACCCTGAAAACGATTCTTTTTTATTTATTGCCAATTTACATACACTAACCCAAATTAAAGACGCAGAAACTTTAAGAAGCAATACATATTCAACTGCTGCTGCATGGCTTGCTTGTGGTTTAGATATTGAAAAGAGTACTTTTTACAGACAGAGTGATGTGCCTCAAGTAACAGAATTATCTTGGCATTTAAGCTGTTTTTTTCCTTACCAACGCTTAACATTAGCACACAGCTTTAAAGACAAAGCTGACAGGTTGGAAGATGTTAATGCTGGGTTGTTTACTTATCCTATGCTTATGGCTGCTGATATTTTATTGTATGATGCCAACATCATCCCAGTTGGAAAAGACCAATTACAACATATTGAAATGACAAGAGATGTGGCATCAAGGTTTCATGCTAAAATGGGTGAAACCTTTGTTTTACCAGAAGCTGATGTACAAAAGGATGCGATGTTAATTCCTGGAACAGACGGTGAAAAAATGAGTAAGAGCAGAGGTAATATCATAAATATTTTTCTTGATGAAAAAAAATTAAGAAAGCAAATTATGTCTATTCAAACCGACAGTACACCTCTTGAAGAACCTAAAGATTGGAAAAACTGCAATTGTTTTACGCTTTATAGTTTGTTAGCATCTAAAAGTGAAGTTGAAACCATGAAAGTTAATTACGAAGGTGGTGGTTATGGTTATGGGCATGCAAAACAAGCGTTGTTTGAGCTTATTTTAGAAAGGTTTTCTAATGAAAGAGACCGATATAGTTATTACATAAACAACCTTGCTGAAGTTGACAAAGCCTTAAGTTTAGGTGCCTCTAAAGCAAGAGTAGTTGCTGATGATGTTTTGAATAGAGTTAGAGAAAAGGTTGGATACTAAATAACCTCAAACTGTTTTCCTGGTAAAGGTCTTATCACACCTTTTAATTCCATATTCAATAAAAGGCTAGCCACTTTAAATGTTGGCATATTGCAATTTAATGCAATGACATCCAATTGCTGCTTGCTGTTATTTTTTAAGTAATTATAAATAGTTTTTTCAGTGTCATCCAATTCAACAAACAACTTCTTTTGAACATTTGGTTTCTCGTCGGTTTCTAAATTCCAATTCAAAATATACGGCACATCCAGAGGGTTTGAAAGCAGATGTGCTTTTTGGTGTTTGATTAAATTGTTACAACCAACACTTTGAGAATCTGTCGCTCTTCCTGGAACAGCAAACACTTCTCTGTTATATGAATTTGCAATATCTGCAGTTACCAAGCTTCCGCCCTTTTCAGCAGATTCTATAACAATGGTGGCTTCGCTTAAACCAGCAATAATTCTATTTCGTTTTAAGAAATTATTTCTGTCAAATACATCACTACTCCAAAAATCTGTTACAAAACCACCATGCTCTTCAATTGTAGAAACATATTTTTTGTGCACTTTAGGATAAATTTGATCGAAACCATGTGCAAGACATCCTATGGTTTGTAAATTATTTTTAAAAGCGCTTTTTTGAGCTGTAATATCAGTTCCGTAGGCAAAACCTGAAACAATAATTGGATTGTAAGGTGTTAATGTTTCTATTAACTTTTCACAAAACGCTACGCCATGGCTTGTGACCTTGCGAGTTCCTACTACACTGATAATATTTTGCTTTTTTAAATTAATATTACCAGAGTAAAACAATAGAATTGGTCCATCAATACAATGTTTTAACTTTTCAGGATAAAGATAATCTGTAAAGTACCAATACGAGATGTTATTGTTCTTAATAAAATTTAATTCCTCTTCAGCGGCTTTTAGATGATCTGCTTTAAATAATTCATTTATAACTATAGTTCCTAAACCTTCAATTTTTAGTAGGTTTTGTTTTTTCTCTTTAAAAATGGCTTCAGCCGAACCACAATGTGAAATAAGTTTTTTTGCAGTAATATCTCCAATTTTTGGAACACGTTGCAATCCTAAAGTATAAATCAATTCCTGTTCGGTCATATAACAAATAAAATGAGACTACAAATAACAAAATTTTGAACTGTTAATAAAAAGTTAGTTGTAAGTTTTATTGGCAAACAAAAAATTCTAACTTTGTTAATATGCAACTAGAAACCTACATAAGCGATTTACTGTATAGATACGAATGTGTTACAATTCCAGAGTTTGGAGCCTTTTTAACACAACGTATTTCTGCAAGTATAACTGAAAAATCAAACACCTTTTATCCACCAAAAAAAGTGTTATCGTTTAATGAACAGATTCAAAAAAACGATGGTTTATTGGCTCACTATATAGCTGATGTTGAAAAAATTCCGTTTGAGATTGCTGCCAATAAGATTAGAAAACGTGTAAAATTGTTAAAGTCTCATTTAACACAAGGGCAAACATTAAATTTTACAAATATTGGCGAAATATCCCTGAACACAGAAGGGAACATTTTGTTTGAACCCTCTTATCATATAAATTATCTAACCGATTCTTTTGGATTGTCTCAATTTGTTTCGCCAAATGTAAATAGAGAAGCTTATAAAAAAGAGGTGGAAAGCATTGAAAAGGTTGTTCCCATTGCCGTTACACCAGAACGTCGTATTTCGACAGGCTCAATAACCAAACGCCCTTATTTAAAATACGCTGCTGTAGCACTTATTGCATTGACACTTGGTGGGTTTGGAATGTCCAATTATTATGTCAATCAAATAGAAACTCATAACAGAATTGCGCAAGAAGAAGCAAATCAACAGTTAGAGGACAGAATACAAGAAGCTACTTTTATAATAGACAATCCATTGCCTACTGTTACGCTTAACGTGACAAAACAAGTTGGCAAATACCATATTATTGCCGGTGCGTTTAGAATTGAAGAAAATTCAACAAAAAAAATAGGCCAATTAAAGGCCTTGGGTTATAATGCAAGATACATTGGCGAAAACAAATATGGCTTGCATGAAGTAGTATATTCCAGTTATGAAGATAGGATAGAAGCTCTAATAGCCCTTCGGCAAATAAGACAAGAGCATAATCCTGAAGCTTGGTTACTTGTTAAAGAACTTTAATTCTCTTTTTCTTTAATACTTCCTTAAAGCATCTTACCTTTGTTGCTCTTTAAAGTAATACAATGGAGTACAAAACACCTGAACAATCTAAAACAATACTCACTGATATGGTTTTACCTGGCGAAACAAATCCTTTAAATAATTTATTTGGAGGAGAGCTTTTGGCCAGAATGGATCGTGCTGCCAGTATAGCTGCAAGAAGGCATTCCAGAAGAATAACTGTTACGGCTTCGGTAAACCATGTGGCATTTAATAGGTCTGTTCCTTTAGGAAGTGTTGTTACTGTTGAAGCTAAAGTGTCACGTGCTTTTAAGACTTCTATGGAGGTCTTTTTGGATGTCTGGATTGAAGACAGAGAATCTGGTGAAAGAGAAAAGGCCAATGAAGCCATATATACTTTTGTTGCAGTAGATGAAACGGGAAAACCTGTTAGAATATCTGAAATAAAACCAGAAACAGATTTGGAAAAAGAACGTTTTGAAGGTGCTTTAAGACGTAAACAATTAAGCTTGGTGTTGGCAGGGAAAATGAAACCTAATGATGCTACGGAATTAAAAGCTTTGTTTCAATGATTACATTTTATAAATCCATTCTGCAGGATTTTGAGTCGTACTTTCTTTAAAAACACTAAAGTTTAAAATTGTTTCTCCATTGGATGGATTAGTAAAAACCTCACCAATATTTTGTTTGGTTTTCACTTTATCTCCTTTCTTCACATATACCTTTGCCAGATTTTTATATGCCGTAATATAGTTTCCATGTTGTATTAAAACAGTAGGATTACCATGTCTTATTGTTGAAACAGCCAATACTTCTCCATCAAATACTGCGCGAACTTGAGCACTTTTTTCAGTGGCAATACGTACACCATTACTCTGTATGGTTGCCGTTTTTACAACAGGATGCCGTTGTTTCCCATATCTTAATGTTACAATCCCTTTTTCTACAGGCCAAGGTAAGCTTCCTTTGTTTGAAACAAAGTTAGCTGCTAAAGCTTTAGCTTCTGCAGTTAGCTCGAAAGTTGCACTACTTTTTCCTGCTTTTTTATTGGAACTTGCGATGGCTTCTTTAATAATTTTTTCAATTTCCCTATCTATTCTGTCAGCCTCTTTTTGTTTTTTCCTTATTTGTGCTGTATAAATATTGAGATTCTTATTTATTGAACTCATAACGGCTTGGTGCTGTTTTCTTTCTGCCTCTAATTCTCTTTGGGTTACTTTATTCTCTGCAATCAGTTTTTGTTTGTCTTCCTTTTGTTTTAGTAGTTTTTGATTTAATTCTTGAAGTTCAATAGTTTTAGCTTTTATAATCTCGCCCTGTTCTTTTTGATAATTTGAATACTGTTTTATGTAATTTAATCTTTTAAGAGCTTGACTAAAATCACTTGATGATAATAAAAACATAACTCTGCTTTGCTCGTTTTTACTTTTATAGGATTTGACAATCATAGCGGCATAATTATCTTTTAGAACTTTAAGGTCTTCACGAAGTTCTGTTATTTGATTCTGATTGGAGTTGATCTCGCGTGTCAACAAATTGGCTTGCTGATTTGTAACCTTAATTAAGTTGTTTAGTGTATTTATCTTATAATTTAAATCTTCAATGACTGATAACTGTGATCTTTGTTTTGATTTATTGTTGGAAATAAGTTGGTTAATTTGTTGAATTTCCTGCCTTAATTCCTGCCTTCGTTGTTCGAGTTCTTTTTGTTTATCGCTTTGCGAAAATGACAATGAACAACAAAAGAAAAAGACTGAAAAAATGATTAAGCTATATATGTGTTCGGGGAATCTCATTTAAGAACAATTTCATTATATCCAGAAGGAATTTTAAAAGGAAACCTTAAATCTTCATTCAAAGAAACCGATTTGTATTCTAAATCAATAATCATTTGGTCTGCAACATCTAGAGCAATAATCTTGATATTTTCAGGAACTATTTGCCTATTGACTTCTTGGTATTTTAAATAGTCTATTTCGAGAAATCTAGATTCTGCTGTTTGCGAAAGTTGTTGCGAATTTAGCTTAAAATGCGAAGGGTTTATAAGAAAGAAAATCTCAAATAACTCGTTAGCAGCCTTTGGTTGTAAAATATATGTGTTGTTGTCAACTGAAATCAAGTAATCATCCGCTTTTAAATCATATAACGTTTCACCTAATAGTAAGTTTTGAACTTTTTGGAAGTCTAAATCAGTTCCCAACAAGTCACTCAAATACTTGAAATCACCATCAAAATATGTATTGTCTAATTTGTTATAAAAACTTACTTTATCTGGTGTAATCAGAGCTTTAACTACAGATATTGGCGTTGACATGAGCAAGATTTGCTTGTCTTTTTCCATCCTCATATTTACTGTATAGTTCTGTTCTCTTTCTCCATCAAGTATATTGATTTTCACTCTAGATGATAAGGTTCTAAAAGTTGCTTGTTGTTTTATGTTTTCTCTAATAACCTGTTTTTTGTTTAGGTTTAGATTAACTTCGCTAGAACTTAATGATTTTGTAGACTTGCATCCAAATTCTAAAATAAACAGTAAAACTAAAATGGAGCTTATATAACGTTTATATTTCATTAATTATGAATCTCTAATTGTTTGGCTTTATCACTAAACGTTTTTGCTTTCTCTGTATTGTTTATTTGCATATATGCTATACTTAATTGTTTATAGAAGTCTGACTCCATTTTGGTATCATCAATTATATAATCAAGTCCCATTTCTAGCATTTCAATGGCCTCTCTGGGCTTATTTAGTTTATTAGATGCTACTCCATTAATTAAATACAATAAAGGTTGTGAAGGGTAGCTATTTATAGCTTTTAAACTTTCGGTTTTTGCCGCATCATATTGTTCTAAATCTATTTCCAATAACAAGATGGTTTTTAAAATCTTGTAGTCGTCATTAGTGTTTTTTTGGGCTTCCTTATAATATTTTAACGCATTAACCTTATCTTCTTTGGCTTGATAATACTCTGCTACTTTAATGTAACTTTTACCATTATTGTCATCTCCTCCAGCAATTACAGTTGCTTCAATCAATTCGGGTTCATATTGTGGATTCTGCCCAACGAACTTAACAAAATCTGAAAGCACCAATGCTTTTGCTTCGGGTTTTATTTGTAAGCTTTGAACTATTATTTTCATAGACTCTATTGCCTTTTCTACATTGTTTTCATCTAAATAGAATTTATATAATGCTAAATGCGCAAGATGTGAATTTGGATTAATTTCCAACAACTTTTTTGCAGTTTCAAAAGCCTCTTCTTTTTGGTTATTTTGACTGTATCTATAAATAAGTGCCAGATAATTTGATTCTTCATCTGGGTTCTTTTCTACTCGCTCTTCAAGGTTTTCAATTTGGTCTTTCTTCTTGCCTGTAGCATCATATATTTGATTTCTTAACACATCTCTATTGTACGACACGCCAAATTCTTCATCAAGTTCATCTAATACCTCAAGAGCATTTTTATACTTTTTAGTTCTTACATAAAGTGTAGCTAAATCTTCTTTATAATCTGGATGATATTTAACCAATTGTTTAACCGTTTTTATGGCTTTATCGTAATCGTTTTGTTGGGCATAGACCTCATACAGCTCATCAAGATACCATTCATTGCTTGGCTCTTTGTTTACTGCCTTTTTCAAGGCGTCTTCAGCCTCTCCAAAGTTTTTGAGTTTTATATAGTTTTTTCCTAATTCAAAATACACTGCAGAATTGGAGTTGTCTATTTCTAAACACTTCAGTAGTTCATTAACTGCTCTGTCATAATTTTCTATGCCCTTTTGTTTGAGAGCTTCAAAAAAATGTTCTTGAAATTTGTCTTCTACCTGTCCTAAGTCGTCATCAGGTTTTTTATTGAAATCTACTTGGGGAAAACTTAACATTGGAATTAAAAAGATTCCCAGAATAAACAGTTTTATGTAAACATTTGATTTCATTAAATAAAAATTCTTGTTTTAAAGTTTAACAAGGATTATTCCAAAACTGAATAATCACCCAAGCTTACTTTGGTAAACTTACCATCATAGCTAACATGATTGCCAATCATGGCTTGGTCTAAATTAGCATTTTTTAGCAAAGAGTAACTCTGAATTAAGCTATTTTTAACGGTTGTGTTTTCAATAGTGCAATTGTTACCTATTGATACATTTGGCCCTATGGTTGAATCTATTAATTTAACATTGTCACCTATAAAACAAGGTTCTATGATTTTAGAATTCTTGTTAAATACATTTGGTGAAATTAGTTGCTCTGTTTTATCATCTTGCAAAAAATTAAGCATTTTTGAATTGGTATCTACAGTTACGGATTTATTGCCACAATCCATCCAAGCTTTTACTTGTCCTGTTTTAAACACTTTACCATTTGCCATCATTCCTTTTATACCATCATTTATTTGATATTCACCTCCATTTATGATTTTATTATCCAATACTTTTTGGAGCTCATCTTTTAAAACGCCAACATCTTTAAAGTAGTATATGCCAATAACCGCCAAATCGCTTACAAATGTTTTTGGCTTTTCTACCAATTCGATAATTTCATTTTCATCATTTAGTTTTACAACTCCAAAAGCTTCTGGGTTTTCAACCTTCTTAACCCATATTACAGAGTCTGCATCCTGATCTAAATTAAAGTCTGCTCTAATCAAAGTGTCCGCATATGCAATTACAGCAGGTCCTGAAAGTGATTCTTTAGCACACATAATGGCATGACCAGTTCCTAATGGCTGGTCTTGACGATAAATAGACGCTTTTGCCTTTAAACTTTTAGCCAATTTTTTTAGACTTGAAACAACATCGTTACCAAAAAAAACTTCATCGCCAAGAATAAAAGCTATTTCATCTATAGGTTGTTTAAGTACTTTAGAAATATCCTTAACTAAACGGTGAACTATAGGTTGACCAGCAACTGGAATTAGGGGTTTTGGTATTGTTAATGTATGTGGTCGAAGTCGTGAGCCACGACCAGCCATTGGGACTATAATCTTCATAAGTTAGCTTTTCTATTTAGTTCCTGTGCTTCCAAACCCTCCTTCTCCTCTTGATGTTCCGGATAATTCTTCAACAGATACCCATTCTGCTCGATCGTGCTTGGCTATTACCAGTTGCGCAATGCGTTCTCCGTTATGTATTGTAAAATCTTCGTTAGATAAATTCACTAAAATCACACCTATTTCACCTCTATAATCTGCATCAATGGTTCCTGGAGCATTTAAAACAGTTATTCCTTTTTTTGCTGCCAGTCCGCTTCTTGGCCTTACTTGTGCTTCGAATCCAACGGGCAATTCTATAAACAAGCCTGTACCTACTATACTTCGCTCTAAAGGTTTTAAAATTCTTGATTCTGATAGATTAGCTCTTAAATCCATTCCTGCCGAAGCTATGGTTTCATAATGAGGTAAATCGTGATTGGATTTGTTTATTATTTTAATATTCATTTTAGACTTTTAAAAATTGTTTTAATTGTTTTCTTTCTAAAAAAGTAGCAATTACCAAAAATAATAAAACTAAAACTGTATTTATATAATAATTACTATTTGTATTTAATGCTAAAATAGAAAGAGCTATAGCTAATACTAGAAAGAAAATTATTCTCTTTATGTTATAAGGAATAGGATAATGTTTTTGTCCATAACAATAAGATATAATCATCATAACTCCATAAGCGGCTAACGTTGCCCAAGCTGATGCCATAAAACCAATTTTTGGAATCATCATGTAGTTAAACACAATAGTAATAATGGCGCCAACCATTGATAAATACATACCATATCGTGTTTTATCTGTGAGCTTATACCAAATAGCTAAATTGAAATAAATGCCTAAACACAAATTTGCTAAAAGCACAATAGGAACAATTTTTATAGCAATCCAATAACTTTCGTCCTTTACTAAAAACGCCTTGATAATATCTAAATAAGACACAATAAAAACAAGCATGAAGCTCCCAAAGATTACAAAAAACTTCATTATGGTTGCATAGGTGTCTTTAGCATTAACTTCTTTTGAATGATTAAAGAAAAAGGGTTCTGCGCCAAGCCTAAAACCTTGGATGAAAATGGTCATAAAAACAGCAATTTTATAGCATCCGCTGTAAGCACCATTAATATCTTTACCTAGCAATTCTGGAAGTAACCATTTATCAAAATTTTCATTGATTACATAAGCTAATCCAGCAACCATTATAGGCCAGCCATAATTTAATAATTGCTTTAAGATTGAGTAGTCAAATTGAAGTTTCGTTTTAAAAAAATAAGGAGATAATAAAAGTAATGTAACGATGCTTGCAACAAGATTTGAGATAAAGATATATTTAACTAAATCATGATTGTCGTAATTAAAAAAAAACAACCCATATTTAGGTATTGCCCAAAGGAAAAAGAAATTTAACAGCACATAAATCGTAACATTTGACAATTTGATTGCAGTAAACTTTATTGGTCTTCCAGTCGCCCTCAAATATGCAAATGGTGCAACAACAAGCGTATCCAAAACCAATACGCCCAATAACAAATTGAAATAATCTAAATTTAAATTTACCAGAGCCGCCAATTGCTCATTAAAGCTAAAAGTAACTGTAAAAAACAACAGAGCTGTTACAGTTAAGCTAATTAATGACGTTGAAAAGACCTTGTCTTTTTCATCGCTTTTACTAAAAAACCTAAAGAATGCTGTTTCCATGCCATAGGTTAGTAAAACATTAAAAAAAGCAGCATAAATGTAAAATGTTGTGTTGTCTGAATAGCTACTTGTTTCTAAAGTATCTGTATGAAGTGGCACCAAAATAAAGTTCATTAATCTTGGTAAGACAGTTGCCAGACCATAGATTACTGTATCTTTAAAAAAGGTTTTTAATGCGCCCAACGATAGCTATTTATTTGCTAAAAGTACGTTTTTAGCAAATGTTAACCAAAGATAACCTATTACTTGTTTGGAGGTGAGTTTGGATAAGACAACAAAGGCTTTTCTTTAATTCCACTTATCTTATAATACCTTTTTGTATTCTTTTCTTTGTAACTTATAACACATTCGTTTCCCGCCAATTCAAAAGGAATCTTTTTAGGTATAACGGGCACTTCATTTCCAAACTCTGCATTAGGTTCGTTACTTAAAATAACATCAGGTTTTTTATTGATTAAAGTAAACCTCCCTTTAAACATGTTCTTCTCTGAAGTAGTTTCTAGTTTAGCAACTCTATTTCTGAAATATACGCTATCTAAAACAAAGTCGTCTTTCCTCTCTTCAAGTTTTATATATAAATCTGTTCCTGAACCTCCTTCTTTTGTTCCGGCAACCCATTTTTGATAGTACACTTCTACAATATTAAAAGGAACATTTTCTTCTAATTTTGGGACTGATGAACATTGTGAAAATGACAAAGCTATAATGCTTAAAAAAGCTATGTTTAAAATATTTTTCATTATAAAATTTGAATATTATAAAGATACTATTTCAAAATACATGCCATAAAAAAGCCTTACTAAAAAGTAAGGCCTATTTTTATAGCTTACGCATCACACTTCGACAAGCTCAGTGCAAGCGTGCGGAATGACAAGTTTTTAATTATTTAATGCTTTGCATTATTAATAATTTGGCTACGCCTAATTATTGAGTGCTTCAGCACCACCAACTATTTCTAAAATTTCGTTGGTAATTGCTGCTTGACGTGCTTTATTATACGTTAATTTAAGTTGATCTCTCAATTCTGTAGCATTATCTGTTGCCTTGTGCATTGCTGTCATACGAGCTCCATGCTCACTTGCAAAAGAATCCCTGATTGCTTTATAAAGCTGTGTTTTTAAAGCTTTTGGAATTAATGCTTCGACTATCTCAATTTTTGATGGCTCAAAAATATAGTCAACATTGGCATTAACATCCCCTTCAACAGGAACAATTGGTAAAAACTGTTCTGTCATGATTTCTTGAGTTGCTGCATTCTTAAATTTATTGTAAACCAATTCGATCTTATCAAACTCGCCATCAACAAATTTATCCATAAGTATTTGAGCAATTTCGGCTACATTTTCAAAAGTTAAATCATCAAAAACTTCACTTTTGTTGGCTACTACTTTAGATGTTTTTTTAAAGGCATCGTTAGCTTTTTTTCCTATTGCAACAATCGAAACATTTTTGCTTTGATATTCTTTGCTTTTAAGCCTGGTTACTTCTTTAATTATGTTCGAATTAAAAGCGCCACATAATCCTCTATTAGAAGTGATTGCAACTACGAGAACATTGTTTACTTCGCGTTGTGTTGAAAATTTACTTCCAGAATCAACATCTAGTGTTGCACTTAAATTCTGCAAAAGCTCGGTTAACTTGTTAGCATATGGTCGTATTGCAGTAATAGCATCTTGAGCCTTCTTTAACTTTGCAGCAGATACCATTTTCATGGCACTGGTTATCTGCATTGTTGAAGATACCGATGATATTCTGTTACGTATTTCTTTTAAGTTTGCCATTCCTTTTTATTAGAATTAAGCTTTATATCCTGCTGATAAATCTTTAGCTACTTTAGCTAATGTATCTGTAACTTCGTCAGTTAATTTACCTGATTTTAAAGTTGCTAAAACATCGCTGTGCTTTGCTTTTAAAACTTCTAAATATTCTCCTTCAAATTCTTTTATCTTCTCAACAGGTACATTTCTCAACAAGTTTTTAGAACCTGCATAGATAATTGCAATTTGGTCTTCTACAGTAAATGGATCGTTTTGAGCTTGTTTTAAGATTTCAACATTTCGTCTTCCTTTTTCGATAACATTTAATGTTGCTGCATCAAGGTCTGAACCAAATTTTGCAAATGCTTCTAACTCGCGGAATTGTGCTTGGTCTAATTTTAAGGTACCTGCAACTTTTTTCATTGACTTAATCTGTGCATTTCCTCCTACTCGCGATACCGAAATACCAACGTTGATTGCTGGACGAACACCAGAGTTAAACAAATCTGATTCCAAGAAAATTTGCCCATCTGTAATAGAAATTACATTTGTTGGGATATATGCAGAAACATCTCCTGCTTGTGTTTCAATAATTGGTAATGCTGTTAAAGAACCTCCACCTTTTACCAAAGGTCTTAAAGACTCTGGCAAGTCGTTCATATCTTTAGCAATATTATCATCTGCAATAATTTTAGACGAACGTTCCAATAAACGTGAGTGAAGATAGAAAACGTCTCCAGGATATGCTTCACGTCCTGGTGGGCGACGTAATAATAATGACACCTCACGATAGGCAACCGCTTGTTTAGATAAATCGTCATATATAATCAAAGCCGGACGACCAGTATCCCTAAAATACTCTCCAATTGCAGCACCTGCCATAGGAGCATAAACTTGCATTGGGGCAGGATCTGATGCGTTAGCAGCAACAATTGTTGTATATGCTAATGCGCCTCTGTCTTCTAGTACTTTAGCAATATTTGCGACTGTTGACGCTTTTTGTCCTATAGCTACATATATACAATATACAGGTTCTCCTGCATCGTAAAATTCTTTTTGATTTAAGATGGTATCAATACAAACCGTTGTTTTCCCTGTTTGACGGTCACCAATTACCAACTCACGTTGACCTCGACCAATAGGAATCATAGCATCAATGGACTTGATACCTGTTTGCAATGGTTCTGTTACTGGCTCACGGAAAATAACACCTGGTGCTTTACGCTCTAATGGCATTTGAAAAGTTTCGCCTTTAATAGGTCCTTTACCATCAATTGGACTTCCTAAAGTGTCTACAACACGACCAACAATCCCTTCACCGACATTGATTGAGGCAATACGTCCTGTACGTTTTACTGTAGACCCTTCTTTAATTTCTTTAGAGTGGCCTAATAATACAATCCCTACATTATCTTCTTCAAGGTTTAATACAATACCTTCAAGACCTCCTTCTAGTTCCACTAATTCGCCATATTGTGCATTAGACAATCCATAAGCACGTACAATACCATCTCCAACAGTTAATACTGTTCCTACTTCATCCAAAGAAGCTCCTGCTTCAAAACCTGAAAGTTGTTGTTTTAAAATTGCTGAAATTTCAGCTGGTTTTACTTCTGCCATTTTATTTAGATGTTTCTACCCTTCGACTTCGCTCTGGGCAAGTTTAATTTAATGTAAATTCTCTTCTTAATTTATTTAGTTGGTTTGAAATACTTGCATTATACTGAATATCACCAACTCTTAAGATAAAGCCTCCCAAAATGCTTTTGTCAATTACGTTTTTTAATTCTGCCTTTTTTCCGGTTAATTCTTTAACTTTTTCAAGAACTATTGTTTTAAGGTCGTCTGTAATTTCAACTGCAGTTGTAACAGTAGCAACTTGACTGCCTCTTAATTCATTATAAACCTGAATATATTTTGAAGCAACATCGCTTAGGAAATTAATTCTCTTGTTTGTTATAAGAGTATCGATTAAGTTTTCTGTGTTTGAAGTGATATCAGAAAATACGCTCAACACTATTGATTTTTTTACCGAAGAACGCACAACTGGACTCTGAAGCGCATTATGTAAATCCTCATTTTTAGCTAGAGTATCTACAATTAACTTCATATCGTCATTTACAGATTCAGCTTTGTTTTCTTTACTAGCTAAACTTAAAACTGCCTTTGCATAACGTATTGCTGCTCTTTCTCCTGCCATTATAATTAATTTAATTTAGCTTCACCGAGCATGGATTGTACTAATTTTAGTTGCTTGTCTTTATTAGTTAATTCTTCACGAACAACTTTTTCAGCAATATCAACTGCTAATCCTGCAACATGGCTTTTAAGTTCTGCCATAGCAGCATTCTTTTCACTTTCTATAGCAGCTTGTGCTTGTGTGATAAGTTTGTTGGCTTGGGTTTGAGCCTCTTCTTTAGCGTCTGCAATCATTTTGTTTTTTACGTCGCGAGCCTCCTTAAGCATATTCTCTCTCTCTACACGAGCTTCTTTTAGAATTCTCTCATTATCCGCTTGGAGGTTTTGCATTTCTAAACGTGCTTTTTCAGCAGATGCTAACGCTTCACGAATAGATTCTTCTCTATCATTAACTGTACCTACAATTGGTTTCCATGCAAATTTTTTCAACAGAAAAAATAATACAGCAAATGAAATAAATGTCCAAAATAACAATCCTACATCTGGAGTAACTAAATCCATTTTTTATATAATTTAAATTCTAATTTTTAATATTTAAAAAAGAGGTGCAACCAACCGTTGCACCTATCTTTTTTTACTTAATTAAGGATACAACCACCGCGAAAAGTGCTACTGCCTCAACAAAGGCAAGTATCACAATTGCAGATGCTTGGATTTTTCCTTGCATTTCTGGTTGACGTGCAATGGCATCCATTGCTGAACCACCAATTCTACCAATACCGATTCCGGCACCAATAGCTGCAAGTCCTGCTCCAATTGCTGCAAAAGCTCCGTAATCTACGGTTGCTGCTACTTCCTGTAATAATGCTAAACTCATAGTGTTTAAATATTAAAAATTAATTAATGTTCGTGCTCATGTTCCTCCATTGCAGACCCAATATAAAGAGCTGACAACAAAGTAAATATATATGCCTGAATGGCAACCACCAATACTTCAATTACGCTAATAAATACTGAAAAGAAAATAGATGCAGGTGCAACCCAAATACTTTTTGCAATAAATATTAAAGAAATTAAGCTCAATACGATAATGTGTCCTGCTGAAATATTTGCAAACAAACGTATCATTAGTGAGATTGGTTTTATAAAAATGCCCATAAATTCAATAGGCGCTAAAAACAATTTCATTGGCACTGGTAAACCAGGCATCCAGAAAATATGTTTCCAATAATCTTTATTTCCTACTAAAGTTGTAATAACAAATGTGATTATTGCTAAAACTAATGTAAATGCTATGTTTCCACTTAAATTGGCACTGAAAGGGAAAAACGGAATTAATCCCATCAAGTTATTAATCCATATAAAGAAAAATAAGGTAAGTAAAAACGGTAAAAATCTTTTGTAGTGCTTCTCTCCAATATTTGGAATTGCCACTTCATCTCTAATAAAAACAACTAAAGGTTCTGTGAATTTTGCAATGCCTGTTGGAACACCGTTTTCAGATTTCTTATACGCTCTTGCAGACAATCCAAATATCAATACCAATAAGATAATTGACAAAAACATCGAAAATACCAATTTGGTAATTGAAAAATCAAGGGGTTTATCTGGTTCTGGGTGATTTCCTTCTGAAGGCAACATAACTTCACTTACATGAGGTGCTTCAGACGCATAATAAATTTCCTCGTGGATTTTAACAAATCGTTGTCCTTTCTTTTCAACAACTACTTTACCGCTATCATCATGATGAAATTCTGAAGACATGAATGTAACCAATCCATTATCTGTCCAAAGAATTACCGGCAACGGAACAGAAATAGCATGCCCTTTCCAATCCATAATGTGGAAGTCGTGCGCATCTTTAATATGATGCATAATCATATCTGTGACATTAAACTCTTCTTCAGCAGTTTCTTTAGATGTGTTTTCTGAAGCATTTCCAATAAAAGAAAATGAAAGTAATAAGCTAAAAAGCAGTGTTTTAAACGATTTGATTTGCATTAGTTTACCCAATTAAAATGCCCTTTCTAAAATTCGGTGCAAATATACACGCATTATATTAATTGGCAAACTAAAAACAACAATGTTTAGCTTTTTTGAAGAAAATTATTGATGCTAAAAATTTCAAACGTTAGAAACAGAAAATATGGTATGAAAAAGTTTAGAATTTCAAGTTGTGTATAGTCCGATTTTCCTATAATTACAGGCAGTAAAAAGATAATTGACAGAGCCATTTTTAAAATAGTCAACCCTAAAAATAGCTGATACATTTTTTTACTTCCTCGTTTGTTTTTATAATTCAGAATTGAATACACAAGAAAAACCAAGAATGTATTGAATATATATATGGCATACAACGGTATGTAAAGCTTTCCGTCAAAAAATTCATGAATAATATAAAAATGGATTCCAAAAAGAACTGATGAAAACAGTAAAAGACGAATTATAAAGGCACTCGTTTTTTTTGCCATATAGATTAGTTTTCTTTATTGGGTTTATTCACTTGCCTAATGACACTATAGATTGCAATTCCAATTGATGCAAGTGAACAGATAATGGTAAATAACTGATGTTGGTTAGGATAATGCTCATCTAACTTGATTCCAGCAAAAACACCTATGCCAATTGTTGCAAGCATTTGAAAACCAATACCAGTAAAACGAGCATAGTTGTTAAGCCGATTTTTCTGAACCTGATGATGTTGATTCTTTTGGTTTTTGCTGTTCACCTTTATTAAATTCTTTTACAGTGCCTTTCATAACACATGTAACATTGAATGTTGCTCCTGGTTCAACCGCCAATTTACCTACTACAACTTCTCCTTCAATATATGCAGCAGTCTTTAACGTTAGCGTTCCTGATAGAGCTAGTTTACCAGAAAATTTTCCTTCAAAATAAGCATCTGTGCCTTGAAGTGTTCCTTTAATGTATCCTGATTTTCCGACTACAACTTTACCCGAAGTTTTTAAATTTCCTTCAACAAGACCGTCTATTCTAAAATCGCCTTCGCTTATTAGGTCGCCAACAATTTTAGTGCCTTTTGATACTATGTTTTGATTTGAAGTGCCTTCTGTTGGAGGTTTTTCTTTTTTATTTTCAGAGAACATAATTTTATGATTTTAGTTATTATCTATACTCAAATATTCGTCCAAATTCTTATGAATTTGTACAATTTGATAATTAGAAGATGAGATTACAAAGTCAGGTTTCTTGATCTTGTCTCTATCTTCTTCTTTAAATAACAGGTTAAACATTTTTGCTTCATCTATATATTCTAAACCATGTACAAGGACAAGTTTAGTGTCTATATCATAAACATCTGTAGATATAACAATATTTTTGAAATGTGAATTTCCTATAACTTCATTCAAAGTAGCTATAAATTTACTCAATTCTTCTTCATTTGGGTTATTAAAAACATAAACAGCTTTAATATTTTTATCTAAAGTGCTGTCTACAAATTCCTTGTTTGCAAGCTTTGGAAGCATGTTCAAGGATATGTTTTCAGCCTTTTTCCCTTCTATACTATTAGGATAGTTTAAAGCCACATAGTTGATTGCTTTGGCATATTCATTGTATCCATACAAGCGCCCAATTGCGTTGGCTTTTAGCAATTCAAATTTTGGAACTATGGCTTCTCCATCAAACACATTGATGTATTCGTCACATTTGGATATAACTTCTGCGTATTCTTGATTTTCATGGAGTTTATATAAATTCTTATACAGGTTTTCAGGGCTGTTTTCATCTTTCAAGGATGCTAGCTCCGGATTTTTTAAAATTGTTGCATATCTGGAATCCGGATACTTGGTAATAATCTCATTTTTGGCAATCTCTGCTTCATCGTTATTATCTAAAACTGAATATATCTTATACAGATTATATTTTGCTGGTAAAATTAAGCGTTCTTCAGGGTTGTTGTTTAGCAGTTTCTGAAGTTTTGCTTTTGCCAGCTCGTATTCCTTAAACTTCTCTTTGTAAATTAAACCCAATTGATAATAGGCATAGTTTCTCTCTTTAGTAATACTATCTATTTCTTTTTCTGTTGAAGGAATCTTGGATATGTAAAATTCTGGATCATACAGCTCATCTTCTGAAGCATTCGCCAAAACATCATCAAGCGTATTGGTATTGTTCAATCCAGAGCTGGTTTTACTAGACCATCTCCAATTGTCTTCTAACTGTCGATCTCCCCAAACTTTTATGAATTCATTTTTACCAAATGCAACCGTTGTTGGATTGTAAAAATAAAATGTTGAAGCTTGGTTTGGTAAACCTCCGCCTCTATTTAAATTCCCTGGTAAACCTGGTCTATTCCCTTTTAAGTTTTTATCTGCAGTGACCAATCCTTTATTTCGTTCTATTATTTCCTGTTTCTCTTTTTCTGCTTCGGCTTTTGCTTTTAGTTTTTCTATATAATCGTTAAAAAACTCTAGCTTTTTAGCGTCAGACATACTAATAAGATTCATAATACTATCATCTACCTGAACAACACCTTCATAATAAATAACATCTTCCAGATTATCTCTTTTGCGTTTAGTAACTCTATATGGTTTTGTACTGGATTCTAGATTGGCTAAAGTGCTGTCATAATAAGCGCCAGCTTCTTTATATAGCGAATTGTTAAAACTCATTTCGGCAAGAGTTTCATAACTTTTTGCTTTAAGTAGCTTATCATCACTTTGTTGTCTCAAAGACTTATTGTAATATGCTATTGCTAAAGAATCTGAACCGTTCTTTAAATGATACTGTGCAATTTGATGATAAATTTTATCAAGATATGGTCTGTTTTCACGATCATTTTCTAAATCTGTTAACAACTCATGAAATGCTAACTTATCTTGATTTTCAAAATTAAAATTTTTAGCTTTTTCAATATGCGCTGCTATTAAGTATATTCTAGGTGTTTTACGATGTAACTCTATAACCTTATCAAATGCAATATTTGCACTGTCTTTATAACCCAATTCGTTATAAAGTTGCCCTTGTATAAAACGAAATCTACCGCGCTCATCGTTGTTTTTTGTGGCCTTTGAAGCTATCTCCAATTGCGTAACTGCACTGTCAATCGATTGTGTATTTATATAGGCTTGTGCAAGCATTGACGTTGCATGTGCTAGATCTTGGTTTTCAAGTTCTTCATCCTCCAGAAGTCTTTTTAGGTTTTTAATGGCCAATTCTTCATTTTCAAGTCGAATATTGGCCTTTTCCTTCCAAATTTTAACTTGATTTATCTTGTCGCTAGTAGGATATTTATTTAATATGTTATTAAAGGCGTCCAAAGCTGGAACAAAACGTTGGTCAAAATATCTTGCCTTGCCAAGTAATAAATAAGCTTCGTCAATTTGAGGGTTCTTTTCTTTACCCTTTATGTTCATGCTGTGCTTCTGAATAGCTTTTACTGCTTTTTCTTCAGCTCTTGTAAAGTTTTCGTTTTCAGATTCTCCAGGTAGCACGACTTCATCTGAAATCTGCATTCTTTCTACTGGTAAGATTTCCCAATAGTTGTCTTTGTAAGATTCATTAAGCGTATTTCTTCCTTCTTCAAGTGCATTATAACCATTGTATAATGTATTATATTCTGTGGCTACAGCATGGAAGTTCCTGCTAACAAAACTGTCTTTTTTACGTGAACAACTTGTAGCGAAAATTATTAATGTTATAGTAGCTAGTATGACTTTTAAAGATGTTTTCAAAAGGTGTGGTGCTTTAATCTAATAAATAACTGTAAACTCTTGTTATTATTATGTTAATGCGTAAAAATAAGCATCTTTTTGGATATAGCTAAAAATAATAAGGTCTTTTAGATGAAACGATTATTGCGTAAAATGAGCTTCCAGCTCTTTTAAGGTTGCTCCGCCTGTTGTTAGATCTTTAATAATTTCTCCTTTATCTAGCACTACAATTCGTTCGCAGACGTCTGTAACATGAAGTAAATCATGGCTTGAAATCAAAATTGTTACACCATGCTTTTCAGCTAAATCTTTGATAATGGCTTTGAGTCGTATTTGTGTCGTTGGATCTAAATTGGCAAAGGGTTCGTCTAAAATAATGACCTCTGGATTGCCAATAAGTGCAGCCACAATTCCAACTTTCTTTTGATTGCCTTTACTTAAATCTCGCAAATATTTTTTCTGGTTTAAAATTTCGCCATGAAAAAAGTCTTCAAATTGAGACAAAAGCGTGTCAATATCTGCTTTATTTTGCCCTCTAAGGTCTCCTATGAAGTAAAAGTATTCTTCTGGTGTTAAATATCCAATCAAAAAGCTTTCATCAATAAATGCAGAGGTAAAAGGTTTCCAGTCTTCGCTTTCATCAACTTGAATGTTATTGTTTTTAATTGTTCCTGTTGTTGGTTTAATTAAATCCAATAACAAGCTAAAATATGTTGTTTTGCCTGCACCATTGTTGCCAACAAGACCGAAGCTTTGACCCTTTGGAATATCTAAACTTTGTATTTTTAAAACTGTTTTATCGCTATATGTTTTTGTGAGATCTGATGTTACTATCATGTTTTCTTAAAATTAAGTTTCCTGACTAAAAGCGTCAATCATTTTATATTTTGAATCTAAATATTTTTGAGTGATGAGCTTCATTAGTTTTTGATGAAAAACAATTCCTATTACTCCTAAAATTGCCAATACCAAGCAAGCAATTTCAAAACTTGAAATCGCATAAAGTAATCCAAACAATCCAAGTGGAATAAGTAATAACGGGATTCCAATAAGCCATTGTACCGCACCTGTTCCTTGGTAGTTAAATGCCGCACGTTGGTTTAAATTGATTTTTTTTCGGTTATACGAACCTCCGAGTAATATAACATGTGTGTTAACTCCGATATTGTAAATTGCAGCCGCAAAATGTGCTAACAAAATCTTCCATCCGAAATACACGTACGGAATACTTAAAATAAAAAGAATAACAACACTTGCGGTCATAAGCGTAAATTTTGATTTTAAATACTCCTTATATTTAATGTTTTGACTCATGAGCATTTTATAATAGCCACTATCCCATGCAGGAATAAACTGACCAAAATTGATTAAAAAGATACCTGTTACAAAAATACCAATAAAAGCAAAAAACCATGGTTTATCTTGATATGTAGGATTTGGATAAAAGAATAGCCCATAGAGCAAACCAATAATTAAAATAAAAACCGAAGAACGTGGTCTTTTGTTTCTCCAAATAAGTCTTAAATCCAATTGTAAAAAAGGCGCTACGTTGCCAAATTTTCTTGTCCAAGCCAAATCTGAAGTTTTAACCTCTTCTGCCTTCGATTTTAATGAACTGTCTAAATATAATTGCTTCTTTAGATTTTTGAAATTAACCATATAAAGACCAATCAAAATAATAAGGGGAACAATAACCAAAATAGGATTGTTGTAAATGGAAGATATTCCATTAGAAATTAGGCTTGTAAATGAAACCACATTAAAATAATTAAGCGCAAACAATCCTCCTGCAAAAACAATAATTGGTAAAAATGACAATTCTGTTTGAGAAGACAAGCTTTCAATTATAAAGTTTAAAAAGTTAATGATTAATGTAATAATTAAAAGAGAAAGCATCCAAATTAAAACTGAACTAATTGGATAATCATTATTCATTAAAGTAACTCCAAAAGGAATAATGGCAAAAAGTGGTAAAAAATTGAAAAAAGATAATGCAGACTTACCAAGTACATAATGTACAATCTTACTTCGTTTAACCGGTAAAGTCAACAATGGTTTTACAGTCATTACTGGTAATTTCTGAAAGAAAAAGCGCATTAAAATATCTACAAGAACCCAGTAAAACAAAAAACCATTAACAATATTTAACGGATCTTGGTTAGGGAGTTGCTCTTTTAAGATTGGATAAAGGGCAATACCCAAAAATAAAAATATGGCTATAAAATATAGGGCTACAAATATGAGTAAGATATTCAGTGCAATGCTTTTTTGCCAATACGACGATCTAAAATATTGTTTCCATTCTAAATTAAAGAAGTGCTTTAATTTCATGTGTTTTAGGTTAGATTTAATGTATAAGTAATATTATAGTAGATTTTGTTACAATCAAAACCCATTTACTGTTTATGTTTTATATTTTTGCCAAAAAAATTACATGTCGCGTTTTCATAAACTTACTATAAAAGAAGTTAAAAAAGTAACTCAAAAGGCTGTTACTATAAGTTTTCATGTTCCTGAACATTTACAAAATGCGTTCTCTTTCAAAGCCGGACAATATATTACTTTAAAAACAACTCTTGGTGGTAAAGAAGTAAGGCGAGATTATTCGATATGTTCTTCACCCAAAAGTGGCGACTTGAAAGTAGCAGTAAAAGCTGTAGAACATGGAAAATTTTCAAAATTTGCAAATTCAGAATTAAAAACAAATGACGTTCTTGAAGTTTCAGAACCTAATGGTCGTTTCACTTTTGAAGCTGACCAAAGTAAGTCAAGAACGATTTCTGCATTTGCGGCTGGAAGTGGCATTACTCCAATAATGGGTATTTTGAAAACTGTTTTGGAAGAAGAGCCTCAAAGTCACTTTGTTTTAGTTTATGGCAATAAAACTCCTGAAGAGACTATCTTTTATAATGAACTATTAGAACTGCAATCAAAATATGATGATCGGCTAAAAATTCAATTTGTATTTAGTCAGGCTAGGGAAGACAATGCATTGTTTGGACGAATTGACAAAAGCACAGTTAATTTTGCTCTTAAAAACCTATTTAACAATGCTTCAATTGATACTTTTTATTTGTGTGGCCCAGAAGCCATGATTCATACGGTTAAAGATGTTTTGATTGAAAATAGCATTTCTGAAAGCCATATAAAATTTGAATTGTTTACGGTTTCTACACCAGAAAATATTGCTGTAGGCAAAGTTGTAGATGGTCAAACAAGTGTTACAGTAATGCTAGACGACGAAGAGTTTGACTTTGTAATGGATGCTAAAAAAACTGTTTTAGAAGTTGCACTTTCCGAAAAAATAGATGCTCCTTATTCGTGTCAAGGAGGTATTTGCAGTAGTTGTTTGGCTCGCCTCAAAGAAGGTCAAGTCTCTATGAGACAAAATAATATTTTAACAGATAGTGAAGTTGCTGAAGGCTTAATTTTAACTTGTCAGTCACAACCAACGACTTCAAAAATTTATGTTGATTACGACGACATTTAGTTTAAGATAATATCGAATCTATTTTATTAACTATAGTTTCTGGGGAAATACTCCTTATAGCATCTTTATAACTTTCAGGATATTTGTTCCCATAAATAGATGTAGGAATCTTGGGGAATTTTTCTCTATCAGAAAGCAAATTAAAATCTTCTGGTTGATTGAAAGGTGCAAATCCAGCAAACGGATGGGTGACGCCCCAAATTGTAACTACTTTTACACCAAGCATTGCAGCAATATGCCCATTTCCAGAATCTGCAGAAAGCATTACATCTAAATTTAAAATGACATCTAACTCTTCTTCAAAGGATAATTTTCCAGCAATATTGATGACGTTTTGAAACTCATCTTGAAATTTTTGCAGTTGTTCACTCTCATGTTTTCCTCCACCAAAAAGTAATATTTTATATTTTTTAGAAAGCGAATTAATGACTTGTTCTAATAAATCCAATGGATATATTTTACTCTCATGTGCTGCAAAAGGCGCAATACCAATCCACATTTTAGAACCTGCATTGAGTGATGTCGAAATGCCATTCCCAACAATATTTAAAACCTTATTACTTAATGGGGGGTTTTCTGGAAAAGAAGGATTTGACAAGTCAATTGGATAACCTAAAATTTTAAAAACATCTGCATAACGTTCAACAGTTGTCTTTAATTGTTTGAATTCCTTGCCAGAAATTAAGGTTTGTTTTTCTTTTCTTCCTTTGTCAAGCTGAACAACTTGTATTCCATATAAAAAGAGTTTTAAAATGTTAGAGCGTAAAACATTATGCAAATCTGCAACAGCATCTATTTTTAAACCTTTTAACTCTTTTGAAAGTTTATATAAACCGAAAAACCCTTTGTGTTTTCCTTTTACATCTGCAGAAAAGACTTTAACATTTTTTAAATCTTTAAAAAAAGGCTTAAAAAATTCTCTAGTTAAAACAGTAAGTTTAATATCTGGGTATTGTTCTTGAAATGCTCTCAAAACTGGAACTGTCATGGCTGCATCTCCCATGGCAGAAAGACGAATGACAAGTATATGTTTTGGATTAGGCATTTCGAGAATCGATTAGATTATTTCTGTCCTCTCAACACAGGATTCAACTCATCATCATTGTACATCTTCATTTGTTTGTAGACTTTCATGTATTTATCTCCGTTTTCAATATCCTTAAGAAGTGTATCAATAGCAGACGATAG
>DATGBV010000211.1:0-7675 GCA_035312485.1 Flavobacteriaceae bacterium
ATTAAAATCGACAGTAGAAACATTGCCTTCCAATACTTTTTTTATTGAAGAAAAGTATTGTTCGTTTAGACCAATAATGTGTTGTAAAGAGTCTGTTTTATAATTCAACTCTATTGCTTGTTTTTTTAATGCTGTTGATGAATAACCAGGAATATACTCTCTCAAGGGCGTGAATGCAATTAGTAAAATGGTAGAAACAACAAGTACAATAGACAAAATAGACATTAAAACAAAAACATTGAGCCTTGTTAATTTAAAGGAAAGTCTTTCTTCAAAAGTATCTTCATTTAGAATAACCAATCGATACTTATGCAGCAGCTTCTGGGTTATCTTTTTGGGCTTTTTTTTTGTCTCTGCCATAATAAAAACAAAATTAATTAAATTTATATCATATGTGCTTTTTGTTTTCCTAAAGTTGTAGGTAAAATAGATTATATTAAACTTTTAATTATTAACTTTGTTGTTTAAATAAAAAATTATGGGCTTATTAATTTTACCTCTAGTTATTGGCTGGCCACAAATAGTGTTAATTGCTGTAGTGATATTATTAATTTTTGGCGGCAAAAAAATTCCTGAACTTATGAGAGGATTAGGTAGTGGAATAAAGGAATTTAAAGATGCAAGCAAGGAGGATGAAAAACCTGAAAATAAAAAGGATTAAAGAATTAATCAATAAAAAAAGCCCAGTTGTCTGACTGGGCTTTTTTTATTGTATTTCTATTGATTTAATTATTGCTTCCAATTCAAACATATATTCTCTTTTCTCAACAGAAGGCGCAAAAGCAAATCCTTCAATTACAACTAGCCTGTTGTTGGTTTTATCTTCAATAACATAGTTAATAAACGGCCCTGCCATAAATGCATTATGAACTTCCCAATTGCCTTTTGTTTCTATGGTTGGTTTATTATCTATAATTGTTTCAAATTGAAAAGGAGCATAAGCTTGTTCGGTAATTAAGTATGTCCCTTCGGTTGGGCCAGGAATGTGAGCTTTTCCAATAGAGTCTCTTACTTTTATAATTCTACTCATTAGGCTATCATTTCTTTTTATAGAGTTTAACGGAAGTTCATATAATAAAAGATTTGTTGTTCCTGTAGTAATATCTTTTCTAATCCAAAAGAATTTATCTTCGTGTTTTGCAATTCTATATGCTGTTGGAAACTTTAAAGACAGTCCTAACTCATCTTGTATTGGCTTATCATCAAAAAGTGAAAGATTGATACGTCTTTGCTTTTCTTTAATCTCTTCGTCTTTAAAAGCCTGGATTATTTTTTTTGAATTTTGATTTATTAAATCTATAATCTCTGTGTTGGTTTCTCCAGAAACAACAACCACTTTTTGGGGTTTTGCAAACACATTTCTGGCTATTGTAAAATTTGATGTTTTTCCTTTTTCAATTTTTAAAACTGTTCTATTGTGGGTTGCAAATCCAGTAAATACTTGAGGTGGTAATTGACTCATGCTGAATAAAGGTTCGTCTTGTGGTAATCCGTCAACTGGTGAAGCAAGAACATTTCTAATGGCTTCACCAACATTACCTTGCCAAAGATCATTTTCAATAATGACAGATAGGTTATTGATATTTCCCGAAGAGTCTGATAAAATTCTCTGGTTTGAAGATTTTTTGTTTTGACATCCAATAGCAAAACATACTAATACAATTAACAAAATTGCTTTTTTCATAATTTTAATTCTAATTTCAGAATGATTTTACCTTTGAGACACAATAAGCTTCATTCCTGGTTTTAAAGTTGTACCGCTAATATTGTTCCAATCTTTAATATTTTGAATAGAAATTCCGGGGAATTTTTGAGAAATACTCCATAGGGAGTCTCCATTTTTTACTATATATGTTTCAGAATTTGCTGTGCCTGCTGTATTATTTGATGTACTATTTGATGACGCTGTTTGTGCAAGACCAGGTCTCCTAGGGTAAATAGTTAAGCGTTGTCCTATACGTATATTGTTGCTTCTTAAGCCATTCCATTTTTTTATATCACTGACTCTAACACTATACTTTCTAGCAATTCTTCCCAAATAATCTCCAGACCTTACTCTGTATCTAATCCTAGATTCCGATTCAAAAAATTGAGGTAATGGCTTTTCTCTTTTGTTGAATTCAGCTTTTGCATATTCATATATTTGAGCTTCATTATTTACAAACTTACCAACCTCACTTTTTGGAAGCCTGAGAACATAATTCTCATCTTTAATAAAAGGTATTATGTCAAGTTTGTAAGAAGGGTTTAAAAACTGTAATTCCTCAATCGGAACTTTGGTAAGTTCTGAAATCTGATCAAGTGTAATCATTTGTTTAACCCTAATAGTGTCCGTTTCTATATGAGCTGTTTCGGGTGTTTCAGGGTAAAACCCATGTTCTGAAGCATACTCAAAAATATACATTGTGGCTAAAAAAGCAGGCAAATAACCAGCTGTTTCCCTTGGAAGATAAGGTCTAATGTTCCAATAGTTCTGATAGCCTCCAGACCTCCTGATAGCCTTAGTAACATTTCCTGGCCCAGAATTATATGCTGCTAAAACAAGATCCCAATCTCCAAAAATTTCATAAAGACTGGCCAAATATTTACACGCAGCTTCTGTTGATTTGATCGGGTCGCTACGTTCATCAACATAACTACTTACATCTAGTCCAAATTGCTTTCCAGTAGCAAACATAAATTGCCATAGTCCTGTTGCTCCTACTCGAGATTTGGCTCGAGGTTTAAGCGCAGATTCTACAATGGCTAAATATTTTATTTCCAATGGTATATTGTAATTATCCAATTCTCTTTCAAACATTGGAAAATAATATTTACTTAAAGTCATCAATCTTTCTAAAGATTCTTTACGGTGTTTTAGATAGCTTTTTATAACGCTTTCCAAAGAAGGATTGTATTCAACATTAAATGGTGTTTTTGCGTTGAGTAATGCCAACCTGTGCTTAAGAGTATCTGTTGGAAGTTGTGGATAGTAAATTGAGTCAAATTTAAGCTCACTTATAGATTTGTAAATAGTATCATATAAAGATGAGCTGTATAATTCATCAAGCCATTTTTGATCATAACTAGCGGCTTCATTATGATCATTTAATCCTGTTGTAGAAAGTGAGTCTAAAATTGGTTTTACCTCTTGTAAACTATATGTATTTCCATCTACAATAGTATCAGATACAACTGTTTGCTCTGTTTTATTCTGAGAATACCCAATGAAATAAAACAGGAAAAAGAATGATAAAACTACTCGCATATTCATTAATTTGCTTTTAGTGGGTAACGTATTATGCCTCTAAAATCGTATTTTTTATATTAAATTTAAAATTACTCTAAAATTGCTGCAATTCCCGGAAGGGTTTTACCCTCAAGGCTTTCTAGCATTGCGCCTCCACCAGTACTTACATAACTTACTTTATCTTCAAAACCAAACTGTTTAACCGCAGCTACTGAATCTCCTCCTCCAACTAGTGAGAATGCTCCTTTTTCTGTCGCTTTAGCGATTGAGTCCCCAAGAGCAATTGTTCCTTTAGAGAAGTTTGGCATTTCAAAAACTCCTAGAGGGCCATTCCAAAGTATTGTTTTACATTTACCAACAACAGAATCAAAGATCTCAATGGTTTTTGGGCCAGCATCCAAGCCTTGCCAATTATCAGGTATAGAAAAAACATCAACTATTTTGGTTTCAGCTTCATTATCAAAAGCATTTGCAGCCACTACATCAACAGGTAAGTGAATCTTCACATTTTTAGTTTTTGCCTTTTCCAAAATTTCTAATGCCAAAGCCATTTTATCGTCTTCACAAATAGAATCTCCTATTTGACCTCCTTGTGCTTTTATAAATGTAAAAGTCATTCCTCCACCTATTATTAAATGATTAACCTTATCAAGAATGTTTTCGATTATTGTGATTTTTGAAGATACTTTTGCTCCGCCCAAAACAGCTAAAACAGGTTTTTCACCCGTGCTGAAAACTTTTTCGATGCCTTCGATTTCTTTAAATAAAAGAGCTCCAAAACATTTGCTGTTGGAGAAAAATTGTGCTACTGTTGTTGTTGAGGCGTGTGCTCTATGTGCTGTACCAAAGGCGTCATTGACGTAAAAATCTCCCAATTTAGAAAGCTTTTCTGCAAAATCAATGCTTCCTTTTTCTTCTTCAGCATGGAATCTCAAATTTTCCAATAAAAGTATTTCTCCTGGTTTAAGTTCATTTGAAGCAGTTTCGGCTTCAGGTCCTATACAATTAGAACTAAACTTTACATTAACGCCCAAAACCTCTTCTACTTTTGGAACTATGTGCCTCAATGAGAATTCATCTTGAATACCTTTTGGTCTTCCTAAATGAGACATTAGTATACAGCTTCCGCCATCTTCTAAAATTTTAATGATTGTAGGCTTGGCTGAAACAATTCTTGTGGAATCTGTTACCTCAAACTTTTCATTAAGTGGCACATTAAAATCTACTCTTATTAGGGCTTTCTTGTTATTAAAGTTAAAATCGTTAAGTGTTTTCATTAAAACTTATTTTGAAAACAAATATAAATGAAGAATCCGAGTAACATGTTAAAAATTTACTCGGATTCTAAAAATTTCCAATAAAAGCCTGTTTGTTTTCTAGCGCTTAATCACTTTTATTGTTTGAGAGAGGCCTTGCGATTCTATTTTTGCTAGGTATATTCCTGCAGCAAGGTTTGAAATATTCAGCGCCATTTCATTTGAGTTGCCTTGTTTGCTTAATACTTGTTTCCCTGAAACATCAAATATGGTTGCTTTATCTAGCGTAACTCTGGCCTTTAGATTAAGTATATTGTTTGTTGGGTTTGGGCTGTAAGTGAAGCCTTCTATTTTATTGTGTTGTGTTGAAAGAGGAAAGGATAAAAGCTGAACATTATCTAGACCTATATAGCCATTCCCATTTTGGTAAAAAACTATTCGAAATCTAACGTGAGACTTCCCTGAAGGTATAGTGTGATTAAATTCCATCCAATCGTTTGTAGAAAACGTTCCATTTTGAGAGGTGCTAAACACATTTGTTTGAACGTCTGGAGAATTCCAACTGCTTCCATTGTCATACATCACCTCATAATATATATAATCATTCTTATCTAAAAATACATAGTTTATTCTGAAAGAGAGTTCTGAAGGAGCTCCATTTACAGCAATGGTTTGAAATGTTAGAATGTGTTCAGGAGAAGATGTGCCAGAAACAGATTCAGAGTAAGGATTGTCCAAATCTCTCCCTGCCATATATGACACGCCTTTATAAGCACCATCAATTCTTCCGTTTGCTACAGAAAAATTATCCCAAACATCAGTATTTCCGTTTAAGCTATAAAATGGGATGTTTGTATTATAGTTCCAATTATCGTCTATAGACCCTTCAAATCCTTGAAAGGCATTTTGACCTCTCAAATTAAGAGAGACTAGACTTAAAACAAGTAATATTAAACCGTATCTTTTCACAGTAATAAGTTTTAAATATTGAGGGGAGACTTGGATTAATAGCAATCAATTTTAAAAAAATATGATTGAACCACCCAAAAAATTAGTTAATCAACTATTAATTTAGCTGTAATGATTTTGTGGTTAGGAATTAATCGATAACTTGCCTTTAATATCGGATTTCATGTAGCAACATAAATGAATTAATATATATTTGTTTAATGCTTTTTTCAGAAATTTTAGGTCAGAATTATATTAAAAATTACCTCACAAATAGTGTTGATAGGGGCAGAATACCTCATGCTCAGTTATTTATAGGTCCAGAAGGTTGTGGTGCATTACCAATGGCTATTGCGTATGCTCAATATATTTTGTGCCAAAATACTCATGGGGAAAACAATACAGGAAATGATTCTTGTAATCTAAAATTTAATCAAATTACACATCCTGATTTGCATTTTGCTTTTCCAGTTACAACAAACCACAAAATAAAAAAACACCCCGTTTCCAGTCATTTTTTGGAAGAGTGGAGGCAACTTATTTTACAGCAGCCTTACGGTAATTTGTTTGACTGGTATAAACTTCTTGAGGTTGAAAATAAACAAGGGCAAATTGGTGTTGATGAGGCCAATGAAATAGTAAAATCTTTAACTTTAAAGTCTTATGAAGGTGGTTATAAGGTTATGATTCTTTGGATGGTAGAAAAAATGAATTCTAGCTGTGCCAATAAGCTTTTAAAGCTCATTGAAGAACCGCCTCAAAAAACTATTTTCATCTTAATTGCAGAAGATGAGGAACAAATTATAAGCACTATAAAATCTCGTTGTCAAACCTTATATTTTCCTGTTTTATCTGAAAATGATATTAAAGAAGGACTAATTAAAAACTACGCATTAGATGCTAATGTGGCATTAAAAATTGCACATCAAGCAAACGGAAATTACAATAAGGCTTGTGATCTGGTCTATCAGGATTCTGAAGAAATACAATTTGAAAAGTGGTTTGTTTACTGGGTAAGAAGTGCTTTTAAGGCCAAAGGAAACAAAGCGGCAATTCATGATTTGCTTTTATGGAGTGAAGAAATTTCCAGAACTGGTCGGGAAACCCAAAAACAGTTTTTACAGTTTTGTCAAAATCTTTTTAGACAAGCTATGTTACTTAATTACAAAGCAAACGAACTCGTTTTTTTTGAACCAAAATCTGAAGATTTTAAGCTTGAAAATTTTGCTCCTTTTATACATGACGCAAATAGCCTACAAATAGCAGAAGAATTTCAAAATGCTATATATCATATTGAGCGCAATGGTAATGCAAAGATTATTTTAACAGACTTGTCTATAAAACTCACTAGACTTCTCCATAAAAAGTCTTCTGCCAAAAAGGAAAGTGTTTAAAATTCTACTCTAAAAACAAGATTAGGTGTAATTCCTAAAGACGTTTTATTAATTTCTCTTAATATTTCGGTGTTGTCAGTAGTGCTTTGTCTTTTTTCATAAGTCCTATTTAAGGTGTTTTTTTTGTCAAAAACATTAATCAAAGAAACACCAAGTTTTCCTTTCCATTTTTCATTTGTTGAAATATTGAATTTATATGTTCCAGAAATATCTAATCTTTGATAAAAGGGTAATCTATCATTATTAATTTTATCATATTCAATAACATAGCCATCATCTGTTTCAACAATTCCAAGCGCTTTAGTATAAGGCGTTCCCGACCTTAAATTCCAGCCTAATGAAATGTGAAATTTATTCCACTCGTAAGTATGCGCCCAAGTTAGGTAATGTTTAATGTCAAAATTTCCAGGAAATGATTTGCCATTATTAATGTCATTAAAAGTAAATTGATTGTTAGTTAAAGAATAACTTAACCAAGTTCTGTAATTATTTATCTTCTTCTTCAGTAAAACATCCAGCCCTAAAACTTTACTCTCTCCTTCTGAAAATAACTCATCTGCATTATTAAATCCAATTGTAAAAGACGTTAACCCTTCAATTTTTTTATAATAGCCTTCAAGGTCGAAATTCCATCCGTTTTTATTGAATACGAATCCCAATGTAACTTGTGTGCTTTTTAATAGTGGAGCATTGGAGCCATTTGATAGAACCCAGATTTGATTTTCCAGACCAAACTCTTGCGTGTTAAACTCAACTACTTGACTTACAGCTTGATGCAATCGTTCTAAAGAAGATTTGAATCTTAAGTTGTTATGCAATTGAATTTCAAATTGTGTTCTAGGCTCAAT
>DATGBV010000212.1:0-6183 GCA_035312485.1 Flavobacteriaceae bacterium
CACAGGAAATCTTGGTGGACATCAATATACTGGAAGAATAGAATTATTACCTTTTGGAAATTTTGCTAGTAAAGGTGATTATAAAGGTTCTGATCTAAAAAGAGAGCAGTCTCCAAAACTTGCTATCGGTGTATCCTACGACCATAATAATAATGCAGTTAAGAATAGAAGCAATCAAGGATCTTACATGGAAACTGACGAAGGTTTTTATGAAACCAATATCAACACTTTGTTTGTAGATGCCATGTTTAAATATAATGGGTTTTCATTAATGGCGGAATTTGCTGATAGAGACGCTAAAGATCCCTTTGCAAAGAATTCTGATGGAACATTAACCGGTGATATTGTCCAAGTAGGAAAAGGTTTAAATATTCAATCAGGTTATTTACTTAAAAATGATTGGGAGATTTCAGGGCGTTATACTAACATTGAACTAGATAAAAACATTACAGGTAAAAATCCTGAAAATCAATACACCTTTGGTATATCAAAATATATTGTTGGTCACAGTTTAAAAGTGCAAACGGATATTAGCTATTTAGATATTGATAATAGCAATAATGAATTGATGTATAGATTACAGTTTGATATTCATTTTTAAAACATAACATTTAGATAACATTTTACTCGAAAACACTCAAGATATTTGCAAACTATTTCTTTTTAAATTATGGAAAATATATACTTATTAATGATTATTGCCCTAGCTGGTTTAGCCATAGCCGATTTAGTTGTTGGCGTAAGTAATGATGCCGTAAATTTTTTGAATTCAGCTATTGGTTCTAAAGCCATATCATTTAGAACTATTATGATTGTAGCCAGTATAGGCATTGCTTGTGGCGCAATCTTTTCTAGTGGAATGATGGAAGTTGCAAGAAAAGGCATATTCAACCCTGGTGAATTTATGTTTGATGAAATTATGTACATCTTCATGGCTGTCATGATTACAGATATCCTTTTATTGGACTTCTTTAATACATTAGGAATGCCAACCTCTACAACTGTATCAATTGTTTTTGAGCTATTGGGTGCATCTGTTGCAATGGCATTGATAAAAATTGGTTCAGATGGTGGAAGCTTTGCAGATATCTTAACTTATATTAACACTTCCAAGGCAACTCAAATCATTTTTGGCATTCTGTTATCTGTTATAGTGGCGTTTTCCATTGGTGCTCTTGTCCAGTGGGTTTCAAGGCTACTATTATCCTATGATTTTCAAAAGAAATCAAATTGGGTTGGTGCACTTTTTGGGGGAATTGCTCTTACCGCAATTACATATTTTATATTAATGAAAGGTATAGGTGGTACTTCTTTTGCCAAAGAAAATTATGACTTCATTGGTGGTTTAACTATTAAAGAGTTTCTTGAAGGACAAGTATTACCTATTGTTTTAATCAGTTTAGGTTTTTGGTCATTATTGTCAATTGCATTAATAAGTATTTTTAAAACAAACATTTATAAATTAATTATTGCCGTTGGTACATTTGCACTGGCTTTAGCATTTGCAGGAAATGATTTGGTTAATTTTATTGGAGTGCCTATTGCTGCTTGGCAATCTTATGAAGCTTGGGTTGTTTCTGGAGTATCCGCACATGAATTCAGTATGGGAGTTTTAGCCTCAAAAGTTCCTACACCAACATTATTACTATTTATTGCAGGTATGATTATGGTTATAACACTTTGGTTTTCGAGTAAAGCTAAAACTGTTGTAAAGACTTCCATAGATCTTTCAAGTCAAAGTGAGACCAAAGAGCGTTTTCAACCAAATTGGTTGTCTCGTGGCTTTGTGAGAATAGCAATTGGTTCTTCAAAAATGGTTTCATATATACTGCCTGAATCATGGCAAAATAAAATTGAAAAGCAATTTGAAATTCCTGTCATTGCCCTTAAAAAAGATAAATTATTTGAACTTCCGGCTTTTGATATGGTAAGAGCAGCTGTAAATCTTATGGTTGCAGGTGTACTTATTTCTATAGCAACATCTTACAAATTACCACTTTCCACAACCTATGTAACGTTTATGGTTGCCATGGGAACCTCTTTAGCAGATCGTGCTTGGGGAGCAGAAAGTGCTGTATATCGTGTTGCTGGTGTTTTAAATGTTATTGGTGGTTGGTTTTTCACTGCAATAAGTGCTTTTATTGCAGCAGCTATAATGGCATATTTAATTAATCTTGGTGGTCCAACTGCAATAGCTATATTGTTGTTTATTGCTATTACTCTTTTATTAAGAAATTATATTTCCCATAAGAAGAAATCAAAAGAAATTAAAGCTGAAGACAGTTTACAAAGAGCAGAAAGCAGCTCTATACAAGGTGTTATTCATGAAAGTGCTGATAATATTGCTAATGTAGTTAAACGAGGTAATAGAATTTATTCAAATGCTATAAATGGTTTAGGCAAGCAAGATTTAGCATTGCTTAAAAAGAATAAAAAGCAAATTACTAAGCTTTCAGCTGAAATTGACGATTTGCGTGATAATATCTTTTATTTTATCAAAAACCTTGACGAATCAAGTGTTGGAGCAAGTAATTTTTACATTCACATTTTAGGTTACTTGCAAGATATGGCACAGTCTTTAGAATACATTTCAAAAGTCACTCATAAACATATTAACAACAACCATAAAAAACTTAAATTCAGTCAAATAAGAGAGCTTAAAGAAATTGATGACCGTTTTGAGGTATTTTTTAATAACACCAGAAATGCTTTTAACACAAGATCTTTTGAAGAAATTGGTCTCATTCTAGGAAGAAAACAAGAAATCACGTCTCTAGTTATTGAAAAAATCCAAAAACAGGTTGAACGCACAAGAACTGAAGAATCTAGCCCAAAAAACACCACATTATACTTTAGTTTATTGCTAGAAACAAAAGATTTACTGAATGCAACCATGAATCTTTTGGAAGAATATTATAGCTCTCATGATAGTACTGTGGAACCTGCCACCATTACTACTGATGAAGAAGAATAATTCTAAATAGTTACTAGGAATTTTTAGAAGCATCTCTTTAAGAGGTGCTTTTTTTAATTATTTTTCCAAAATAGTATCAATCCTACCATATAAAAGTTCAGCAACTTCAATCAGTTTTTTGGTAATGTCATTAACGTTGGTATAATCATTAAATAAAGATGATGCTATTTCAGCAGTGATTAAATCTTTTCTTATTAATTTATCTATAGTCTTGTTACTCTTCCTAATATTCTCTTTAGCTTCTTTTTTCAGTTTAGCTAATTTTTTAGCATGTTCTGGCGAATCTTCCGATTGTCTGAATAAATAAATAATTCGTAATACTTTGGTTAGCTTTTTTCGAAAACCGTCATATTCATTTTGAAGATATTTATTATCAAGATTGAAAGAAAGGGTAATATTCTTGTTGAGTTCTCTAACATCCTTTATGATCTCAACCATTTTTCTGTTTGCAATTTTAATTTCATTAATGGTCGTGTTTTGCTCCTTATTAAGGTTTAATTTGTTTTGGGCTGTAGTAGCATATCGTATTATTTCTCCATAAATTATCTTTACTCTTTTATAATACAATTCTTCAACATTAGTATGTAAATCTTCTCTAGATTTTTTAATTATTTTTTTTAGCTTCTCATCAGATTTTATGTCCTCTCTATGAATATTCAGACCATGAGCTACTATTTCAAAAATCGAATTTTTATACAAATGTTTAGATTCGTCTATTAAAGAAGAAATTACAGCTGCAGGAAACTGTAAAACAGCTTCATTTAAATATTTAGGAACTGCAAGACTTTCATCTGCCTTATCTCTTACAACTCTCATTAGAAAGCTTTCTAATCTATGTATAAATGGAACCATAACTATGACACCTATAACATTGAATATGGTATGGAACAAAGCTAGTTTCAGTGTATAATCTGAAGAAGAAATGTTTATGGCATTAGATATAATATTTACCAAATTTGCTAATGGATAAATAAAGGCTAAAGCTATAATTCCTGTAATAGCATTAAAAATAAGGTGTGCTCCAGCCAACCTTCTACCTGCTGTGTTAGAACCTATTGCTCCCAAAATAGCTGTAATGGTCGTGCCAACATTAGCGCCTATCGCGAGAGCTAAAGCATTTTCATATTCTATTTGACCAGCTGATAATGCAGTTAAAATTAATGCCAGAGTTGCACTGCTCGATTGTAAAATTGTAGTTATTATAATCCCTAAAAACGTGTAAACAATTGCTCCAAAAAAACCAGGAACTGCATATTGAGTTAAATCAATATATTCTTTAAAAACATCAAAGCCTTCTTTCATGTAATGAATGCCTAAAAAGAAAAATCCAAGACCAGCCAAAACATTTCCAAGACCTTTTAATGCGTTCTTTTTTTGGAAGGAAAAAATAATTCCGAATACCAACATTGGCAAAGCCAAAGCGGATATTTTAATTTTTAGTCCAAAACCAGCAACCAACCAGGCCGTTGCAGTCGTTCCAATATTTGCACCAAAAATCAATCCCAGCCCTTCTACCAAGCTTATTAAACCGGCACTAATGAATGAAATAGTAATTACTGATACTAGAGAACTTGATTGAATTAATGCGGTTACAAAAGCACCAACCGTAATGCTTTTATAAAGTTTATTGGTTGCTTTTTTGAGTATCTTTTGTAAAGGTCCTTTTGTGAAAGTTTTAAAACCTTCTTCGAGCATGATCATACCAAAAAGTAAAATGGCAACACCTGCCGATATGGTTTTAAAATTTGGGTTAAGATAAAGTGCAAAAGCAAGTGCAATTAAAAAAGCATAGAAAAGAGACTTTCTAATCATTTAAATAGATCTTAAAGGCGTAGTTTACTATTATGTAAGGTTAATATTATATAAACTAATTGTAAAATCAAAATGATCAATAATAAAAAAAGCATCTCTTTCGAGATGCTTTTATAATTACACTTAACTTAAACTAACCTTCGCAACTTGTACACTCTTTTTTCTGCTTAAACTTCTGTGCTGCGTTCATGCTATGCTGATAGTACAATGATTTAACACCAAGTTTCCATGCAGTAACATAAATTTTATTAATGTCTTTAACAGGCATATCTGGATGCACCATAATGTTTACAGACTGTCCTTGGTCAATGTGGTTTTGTCTGTTTGCTGCCTGATAAATAATGGTCATTTGGTCTATTTCTGAATATGTTTTAAACACATCTTTTTCATGGTCTGTAAGTTCTTCTAAATGTTGTACAGAACCATCGTAATCACGAATACTACGCCAAATCTCTGGTGTATTTAGTCCTTTTTCTTCTAAAAGCTTTACTAAATACGGATTCTTAATTGTAGTTTTTATTTTGGCAATATCTTTAACATAACTGTTAGACCAAATCGGCTCGATACCTTGTGATACTTGTCCTAAAATAAAAGCAGACGATGTTGTAGGAGCTACAGCATTTAATGTTGTATTACGTCTTCCGTAGCCTTTTAATACTTCTGGCTCACCAAATAGTGCTGCTAATTCTTTAGATGCTTTATAAGATTTCTCTTCTATAAATTTAAATATTTCACTATTTAAATTAAACGCTTCTTGACTATCAAAAGCATGCATTTTAGATTGTAATAACGAATGCCAACCCAATGCCCCCATTCCTAAAGCTCTATTATCTTTTGCAAAATTATAAGCCTTCTCCATGAATAGGAATGTCTGCTGGTCATCACGATCTGGCGAATCTCTATATACTTCTAATTTAGTAATGAATTCTTCTAAAACAGCATCTAAAAAGTATATCATGGTTTCAACTGCATCAGTATCTTTCCATTTATCGTAATGTAATAAGTTTATTGAAGATAGTACACATACAAATGACCACTTATCGTTTGAAGGCAACATGATTTCTGTACACAAGTTACTTGCATATACTTCTAAATTTTTGTCTTTATAAACATCGGCTGCACCATTGTTTGCATTATCTTTAAAGAAAATATAAGGATACCCTATCTCTCCTCTACGTTGTAAAACTTTGGCCCAAGTAGCACGCTTATCAACATCGCCATCTATCATTTCTTGCATCCATTTATCACCAACAGTTACACCATGTGTTAACTCTTGGATTGGATTTCCTTCGGTTCCTATTTCTAAAAACTCATGAATATCATTATGCTCAATTGGCAAATATGGAGAAAAACGACCACGACGTACAGAACCTTGACTTACAACATCTACCATTTTT
>DATGBV010000213.1:0-5978 GCA_035312485.1 Flavobacteriaceae bacterium
GACGTTATCTTTCAAACTGTCATTTTTAACAAACTCAACTACCTTATTTTTAAACAATTCGTCCGATGGCATGGTTTGAAAAACATTATCATAAAGCCTTATGTTCTGCGAATTTGGTGAAATAACAGGAATATTTAAACCAGATAATTCTAAAGCAGCTTTGTTTAAATTGTTAGGCATTAAAGGTCCAATGATAGCATGAACATCCTCAAAATTATTTGAGTTAATAATTCTTTCAACCTCACTTGTCTGGTTTTTAGTATCGTAAACATCTACTTTTAGATTAATGCCTAATCTTTTTAAAGAATCTAGAGCTACCAAGACTCCAGAATAAAAATCGAGCGAGGTATTGAGATATGGATCTCTTTTTATTTGATTTTTGGTTTCTGCAATAGAATCGAATGTGACTTTGTTTAACCTAAACGGCAACATAATAGCAACATGCTTTTGACTAAAATCACTTATCTTATTTGATAGATGATCTGCATTTAAGCCTTGCATTTCGTCCACGCTAATTACCGATGAATATGGAACCTTGAGAACCATTCCTTCTTTTAAACCGCTTTCTTTTAATTCCGGGTTTAATGCTTCTAATTCTTCTTGCTCTACTCCAAGTTTTAGCTTTAAACGATAAAAACCCTCTTTTGGTAAAACTTTATAATAGCTGTAAGTGTCATCAATTTTCTTTACTTCGTTTAGAGTGATATTAGGTACATTTAAAAGATCTCCTTCTTGGAGTACTTCTTTCATATCTGGATTTAGAGCTTCTAGCTCGTTTATTGTTATACCGAATTTATAGGCAATTCTCCATTTACCTTCTTTTGGTAAAACTGTATACTTTTTTGTAAGTTCTACAGTTTCAATTTTTTTAACTTCTATATAAACTGGAACTTGCAAATTATCGCCTTTTTGTAAATTATTGGCATACAAAAATGTATTGTGCTTTTTGATGTCTTCTTGACTTACATCATATCTTTTTGCTATACTGTACAATGTTTCTTGGCGTCTTACTCTATGTCTTTTAAAACCATTTAGCTTCCTCTCAATGGTTACCTTTGGTTCTGTATCTATTTTAGATTTTGGGATGATTAAAACCGAATTTACCTTAAGTTCATTTTTAGCATCAGGGTTTAAGGAATAAATATCGTATGGAGTAACATTATAAAGCTGTGAAATAGCTTCTATAGTTTCACCTTTTTTTACTTTGTGTGTTCTATAGTTTTGAGCATTTAAGCCATTAAAAGCTAAAAGAAAACAAATGACCAAAAAAATATTTTTCATAAATAAGTATTTAAATTATTCCCATTCTATAGTAGCTGGAGGCTTCGAACTAATATCATATACTACTCTATTAACGCCCTTAACTTTATTTATTATATCGTTAGAGACTTTTTGTAAAAACTCATAAGGTAAATTTACCCAATCTGCGGTCATACCATCTGTACTTTCTACTGCGCGTAAAGCAACACATTTTTCATAAGTACGCTCATCACCCATGACACCTGCACTGTTTACTGGTAATAACATGGCGCCTGCTTGCCAAATTTTATCGTACAAATTCCATTCTTTCAATCCGTTTATAAAAACCGCATCAACCTCTTGCAAAATACGAACTTTTTCTGATGTTATATCTCCCAATATTCTAATCCCCAAGCCAGGTCCTGGAAAAGGATGTCGCCCTAAAATTGTCGGATCAATTTCCATGGAATAACCAACTCGCCTAACTTCATCTTTAAATAATGCCTTAAGTGGCTCAACCACCTTAAGTTTCATAAAGTCTGGAAGACCTCCAACATTATGATGACTTTTTATAGTGGCGCTTGGTCCTCCTGTTGCCGAAACACTCTCTATAACATCAGGATATATTGTGCCTTGTGCTAACCATTTTACATCCTCAATTAAATGAGCTTCGTCATCAAAAACCTCGATAAAAGTACGACCAATAGCCTTCCTTTTGCTCTCTGGGTCATCAATTCCTTCTAAAGCATCCAAAAAGCGTGCCGAAGCATCAACACCTTTTACATTAAGACCCATTCCTTCGTATTGTTTTAATACGCTTTCAAATTCATTTTTTCGTAATAGTCCATTATTTACAAAAATGCAGTATAAATTTGTACCAATAGCTTTATGCAGCAATACTGCTGCTACTGAAGAATCCACACCACCTGAAAGGCCTAAAACAACTTTATCATTCCCCAATTTATTTTTAAGCTCTTCAACGGTCTCTTCAACAAAAGAATCTGGTGTCCAATCTTGATTTAATTTAGCAATTTTAACTAAAAAATTTTCCAACAATTGCTTGCCATCCGTTGTATGATATACTTCAGGATGAAACTGAATAGCATAAGTTTGCTCTCCATCAATTCTATATGCTGCATTTTTAACATCGTTTGTGCTTGCCAATAAAATAGCGTTTGTTGGTAATGACTTTATAGTATCACTATGACTCATCCAAACCTGACTGTTTTTTTGAATGTTCTCAAAAAACACCTCATCTTCTTTTATGTAGCTTAAATTAGCTCTACCATATTCTCGCGTGTTAGAAGGTGCCACTTCTCCGCCAGAAAAATGAGCTAAATACTGTGCTCCATAACAAACTGCCAACAATGGTTTTTTTGCTCTTATTTCAGACAAGTCTGGATGAAGTGCTTCTTCATTCCTAACAGAAAAAGGGCTTCCAGAAAGAATTACGGCATTGTAGCTTTGAATATTAGCGGGAATTTTGTTGAAAGGATGAATCTCACAATAAATATTAAGTTCCCTAACTCTTCGTGCAATAAGCTGGGTATATTGCGAACCGAAATCTAAAATAAGTACGTTGTTATGTTGCATGCGCAAAAGTAACAATTGTTTTAAAAAATTAAACGTAGATAAAAGGTTTTTTATATTATAATGTCAACACTCTAAAATCTTTATCTAAAGGTTTAATATTTTCAATTAATTGCTCTATTAAAGATTCACCAAACTGTAAATAAAATTCAGAAAAATTGGTGTTTCTTTCTTGTAAACCTTGATTAGGAAATAACTGATTTTGAATATCTGTCATTCTGGAAACTTGATCTGCCAGTTTCCTTTTTTGTGCTTTTAAAAGACGTTTTTCAAGATTTTCCAATCCTTTAAGCTGCTTCTTTTCTTGAGCCTTAACCGCTCCTAAAAACGATTTATCAGTTTGTTTGGCTAACTCGTAAAGCTCTTCAAATTGTTGTTGTAAATGTTTTTTTTGAGTTGAAAAATCGATGTCAATATTTGATATTTCTCTTACTTTTTTGTTGATAAATGCATGGCGCTTTAAAAAAAGATCTTCTATTGATATGTTTAACTTTTTTAGTTTTTTGGCTTGTTTTTGAGTTTGAATCAATACCGAATTACGCAATAATAATATTGGAAAAGTAACTTTGGTAGCATTGAAATATTCTTTAAGCTGAAACCAATATGCCAACTCTCCACCTCCACCAATGTAGCATAAGTTAGGTAAAATTACTTCCTGATATAATGGTCTCATAATCACATTAGGAGAAAACCGTTCTGGATGATGTTCTAATTCAGCAAAAATTTCTTTTTCAGTAAATTTTATATCTGTATTATTTACAACATAGCTCTTCATTTTAATTTCCTTTGTAATACGCTCTCGTAAATTTTCTTTTAGATAAAAAAGGTTAATGTCTCTTGGATTAACCTGAATATTTCCATGCTCAAATAAAAGTTCATTTGTTTTGATTACAGCATTATAAGATGTTTCTTTTAAGAGTTCTTCCTTAACATAAGGTGAAAATAATTTCTTTAATTCTTTTCTATTTGCATCAAGAATGACCAATCCATAATCTTTGAATAGTTCATTAACTAAAAACCTTGTTGCATCGGCTAAATTAGAGTGTTTTAAATAAGCTTTTTCAAATAGGTTTTCAAGATACTTGGCATTATCACTATTACCCAATTCTAATGATAATAAACTGGAAACCTCCTCCAAGCCCTTGGTTGTAAGTTCTCCAACAGCACCTTTGGCATCTTTATTCCAGTGGATTTTCTTTCCGTTGATATTAAAATAATTTATCTCATCAAAATCATGATCTTCAGTTGCCATCCAATACACTGGGACAAAATTATATTCTGGATATTTTTCCTTTAATTCTTTACATAAATTGATTGTTGAAATAATTTTATACAAAAAATACAAAGGTCCAGTAAACAAATTCAACTGATGTCCCGTTGTTATTGTAAATGTATTTGAATCTTTTAGAGCAATAATATTTTGAGTGGTTAACTCTGAAGCTTCTGAACTTGTGTATTGACTTGAAAGAATTGCAGACAATAATGCTCTGTTCTCTGAATTGAAAGATTTGCTTTTTTCCTCAATCTGTTCTTTAAAATTATCAATATTAGGGTACCGATTATAGAACTGTTTCAGTTTAGGGTTTTCATCCAAATAATCACAAATCAAAGTCGAAAAATAATTTGTATTTCTAAACGGAATACAGTCTATATGCATGTTTGTTGTTATATTTTTTGTAAAGATACAGTCTTTTGCAGATTATGCGCAAATATGAACTTTTTAGTATTATTTTAACAAAATTAACAGAATTAATATGTCTTATATTATTATTTTCACATAACTTTAATAAAAAAATTCATGAAAAATATCAAATTCATCTTAATGAACTTATTATTGCTGTTAGTACTATTTAACTGTAATAACGAGTCTGTATTTGAAGGTCCTGACATTCCAGATCCCGTTATAGATGATGGCCCAAGAACATTTGCAGATATGCAAGAAGATTTTGACAATACAAATTTTACAACAGGAGTTAACGATGTTGAATTGGAAAATCTTGAAGAGGAGATTTGGAATTTTAGAGTTGTCATGCCAGATGTTGATTTTACAAATAATAATAGACCTTTAATCGTCTCATTACATGGTTGTGCTGCTTGCGGTATTCAGCCTACTGCACATCAAAATACGGCTTGTTTAGCCGAGCCTGGGTTTGCAGCCATTGATCCCATAATTATAAGCCCAAATAGTAATGGAAAAATATGGATTACAGAAGAAAATTATGATCAAATTATAACATTAGTGGATTTGGCATCTACATATCTTCCAGTAGACACTGAAAAAGTTGTGGTTCACGGTTTTAGTGATGGTGGCAATGGAAGCTGGTTTTTTGCCGAGACATTAGCTAATATATTTTCAGCTTCAATACCAATGGCAAGCCACTATATTACAACCAATGATGGTGTGGGAAGATTAATACCCATCCCTCTTTATGTTATTCATGGTGAAAATGATACTCATTTTCCAGTTGAAGATGTTCAAGGTTGGGTAAATGCAAGTGTAGCATCTGGTAGTGATATTACTTTTGTAATAGCTCCAGGTTTAACGCATATAGAACCTTGTAACTATATTGATTATTTAAAAAATGCAGCAGATTGGTTGATAACTTCGGTTTGGAATTAGACATAAAATAATATTATAATCTTACAACAATGAAAAACATTTATCTCAAAGCTCAAGTTAGATGGTTTCTACTTTTGGTTTTCTTGCTTGTTGTAGGAATTAACCAAAATATTGAAGCCTATCAAGATAACAATCAGCAAGACAGCTATACTGAATTTAAAGGTCTTGTTGTAGATAGCAGAAATAATGATGCATTAATTTATGCTGATTTAAATGTTAACGGAACAAATATTAGGTCTATTTCAAATATTGAAGGAGAGTTTTCCCTTAAAGTTCCTAAAGAACATCTTGACAAAACGGTAACTATTTCTTTTCTTGGATATAAAACCCAAAATATTCCGCTCTCAGAATTTGATAGTGACAAAACCGTTATTAAACTATCTGTAGTCGTTACAAAACTTACAGAAATTAATATAAGCACCGTTAAAGATGCTAAAAAATTATTTCAGGAAGTCTTAAAAAGAAAAGCAGATAACTATTATGGCAATGAGACAATTATGACAGCATTTTATAGAGAATCTATAAAAAA
>DATGBV010000214.1:0-3860 GCA_035312485.1 Flavobacteriaceae bacterium
CTTTGGAAAAACAGAAATGTGGTATGTGATGCAGGCTGATGAAGGTTCAAACTTAATAGTTGGTTTCAACCAAAAGATAACACCTAATACCTATTTGCAACATTTAGAAAATAAAACCTTACCTCAAATTTTAAATTTTGATGAAGTTAAGAAAGGAGATGCTTATTTTATAGAAGTTGGTCGTGTACATGCCATTGGAGCAGGAGTAATGCTAGCCGAAATACAACAAACAAGTGACATTACCTATCGTGTTTATGATTGGGATAGACTAGACGAACTAGGAAAAAGTCGAGAGTTGCATAACGATTTAGCGATTGATGCCATAGATTTTGATATGGAAGATGGGTATAGAATTACTTACCCTAAAATAAAAAATCAATGCAATGAAATGGTTAGTTGTCCATATTTCACAACCAATTATTTAGAGGTGTCTGGTATAATTCAAAAGGTAAATAATCATGATTCGTTCATAGTTTATATTTGTGTTGAAGGCCATGCAGAAATAAAGACTGCACAAACTTCTGAAGTAATTAAAAAGGGAGAAACTATACTAATTCCAGCATCTATTAAATCATTTCAAATTAAGGCTGAAAATGCTAAACTATTAGAAGTTTATGTGTAATTTTGTATCAAATTAAAATCAAGAATTATGGCAAATGTTAGAGACCTAAAAAAAGATATCAATTATGTTTTAGGGGACATTATTGAAGCTGTCTACGTGTGGGAATATGCAAATACAGATAAGGGCACAAAAAAAAGTGAAGCAATTATTGACGAAGCAATAGATACGTTTGATGAGTTGATTGCAAAAGTGAATGCGAAAGATGTAGAAAATAAAAAAGCCCATTTTAAAGCAATTAATCAGGAACTTGAAAAGAAAGGTAGAGTATTAATAGAAAAGATTAATAAGCTTTAACAAGATATTATTTATAGAGAAACAAGCTCCTTATTAATTTGAGGGGCTTTTTTTAATTAATGTTTATAAGAAATAGGTGTTATTCGCCATCCTTTGATTTTTTAAATATTGAAAAAATACCTTTTTTCTTTGAGTTAAATTTCTTTTTGGTTTTTTTACTTTTAAACAATTGTTTAAAGAAACCATCTTCTTTGGTTAAATCACAATCTAATGCTGCAAGTACTTCATTTGAAGGTTTTTCAAAAGAAGCATTCGTAATACTGTTATATTCATTATCTGTATTCATTTTTTGTAGAAAATTTGCAAACATTGGTAAGGCCGAATTTGCCCCTTGACCAATGGAGGTATTGCTAAATCCAATCTCTTGATTGTCATTTCCAACCCAAGTTACCGTTACCAATTTTGGCATTACTGCTACAAACCAGCCATCTTTATTATCTTGTGTGGTTCCTGTTTTTCCAGCAATGTCATTTTTAAATTTATAACTGTTACGTAATCTGACAGCTGTTCCTTGGTTTACAGTTGCCTTCATAAATTCTAACATTGTTTGACGTGTATTGTCGCTAAATGCTTTTTCTTTGGTTGTTTTTGGATATATGTCTTCAAAAGAAGCAATAACTTTTCCATTACTATTTTCAATTTTTGTAATAAAGACTGGGCTTACTGGTTTACTGTTATTGACATAAGAAGTATAAGCAATGGCAATTTCTAAAACACTAATGTTAGAAGAACCAAGGGCAATAGAGGGCACTTTTTCAATTTTGCTTTCAATACCCATTTTTTCCGCTTGCTCTATGACTGGATCAATTCCGGTTTCATTCAAAACTTTTACAGCTATGGTATTTACGGAATTACTTAAAGCTTTTTCTAAAGAATAATTGATGTCTTCATTTTCTATGTCACTTGAGTTTGTTGGTTTCCAATTTTTAAGATCAGTATATGTTACTGCCTTCACAGGAAAATAGGTACAAGGGCTCATGCCGTTCTCTAGTGCAGCTGTATAAACAATTGGCTTAAAAGTAGAACCTACTTGGCGTTTGCTTTGTACTACATGGTCGTATTGAAAAAAACGATAATCAATACCTCCAACATAAGCCTTAACATAACCGTTGGATGGGTCTATTGAAACAAGTCCAGCATTTAGAAACTTGGAATAATATTCTAAACTATCTAATGTTGAAATTGATTTAATAGTTAAAGTATCCCATGCAAAAAGTTCTGTTTTTTCTTTTAGGTTGAGAGAATCTTCAATTTCTTTATCAGAGAGACCTTGGCTTTTTAGTTTTCTATACTTTTTTAAACGCTTTTTGGCTGACAAAAAAGCAGGCTTGCTTTTTAACCAAGGTGCATTGTTACCATAAGCCTCTTCAAAATGATGCTGTAAAGTTTTCATATGCTCCGTCATGGCCTCTTCTGCATAAAGTTGCAGTTTGTTATCTAGGGTTGTATAAACTTTTAGGCCATCATGAAAAATATCATAAGGTTCTCCATTCTCTTTTAAATATTGTTTTTTTTGTAATAGGATGTCAAGCTGTTTTTTTATTTGAGCTCTAAAATAAGGTGCTAACCCTTGATTTGGGGCATAATATTGATAATCCAATTCAATATCGCTATTTAAAGCCTCGTTAAAATCTTTATCAGAAATAAAGTCATGCTTTTTCATAAGTCGAAGAACGGTGTTACGTCTAACTAATGCATTTTCTAGATGTATCCTGGGGTTATAGCTATTGTTTGCTTTTAGTGATCCTACAAGTGTAGCAGCCTGTGCAACAGATAGGTTTTTGGTATGTATGTTGAAAAATTTTTCTGAAGCACTTTCAATACCGTAGGTGTTATCTGGAAATGGAACAGTATTTAGATACAACGTTAATATCTCTTCTTTAGAATAAATACCCTCTATACGTCTTGCTATAATACTTTCTTTTATTTTATTTATAATGATACTTAAGTGACCATAATCATCTCTACCAAATAAATTTTTTGCCAATTGCAGTGTTATGGTACTTCCACCACCTGAAGATTCATCCGATATTAATATTGTTTTAAAAAAAACTCGAAACAAACTTTTATTATCTATACCATCATGACTATAAAAACGGATATCTTCTGTTGCTATAAGTGCATCTATTAAATGTTGAGGAAAATTATCATGTGTTATGGATTGTCTGTCGTAAATGTAAAATTTACCTATGAGATCTTGATTGGCATCCAATATTTCTGTGGCTTGACTTTGTTTAAGGTTTGAAAGTTTTTCTAATGAAGGAATTTTACCCCAAGCTCCAAAATAAATGCTTAAATACAGCATTAAACTTAAGGTCATAAAGATTAATACACCAAAAAATAAAATTTTTACCCACTTGATTATTGATTTTTTTTTAAAGAAGGTTTTAAATGAATTAATTGATAAAGGCATATAATACAGAATTGTTCTAATTATGCAAACAAACTAATAGCATAATTAATATACGTAAGTATCGATGAAATAGAGTTTGGAATTTAATCTTTTTTGCGCTCTGCAATTAAATTTGTTAATTCTATACCGTATTTAGATTCTTTAACTTTGGGAGTTAAAGAATTATTTATAGTATCCAGCCATTTAACATTAGCATCATAAATTTCTGATAATGCTAAATAAGGTGCAACTTCACTATCCTTGTGACTGATAGCAAAGTTTACCGTATATAGATATTTTCTTTTAAGCAGATTGTTGTATTCTGCCTCATTAGCATTAAGTTTTATTGAATCCTGATCTCTTTGTGCTTCAAAATTTTCTTTAATGAGTTCCAGGTTTTTTTCATTAAATCTACTAATCATTTTTTTATATTCCTCTAGGGCTTTTTGTTGCTCCGATCCATTAATTTCAGCATCAATTTCAAAATTCTTTAAGGTTGTATTAATTTCTGTAATACCATAGTTTGCAAAAAAGGGAATCTTAAACTGTTCA
>DATGBV010000215.1:0-7334 GCA_035312485.1 Flavobacteriaceae bacterium
GATCTAGGTACAGACATCAACGATAAGTCTAATGGCATGACTCCAGCCATGTATGCGGCCAAATTTAACAGAGTAGAGATATTAGAACTATTAATAGAAAATGGGGCTAATTTAAAAGCAAGATCAGACCAAGGTTGGACTGCAAAAAAATATGCTGAACTATCTAATGCTAAAGAAGCAAAAACAGTAATAGAAAACGCGTTAACTAAAAAGTAATATACTTTTTATAAAGCGAGTTGTTGAGTAGTTAGTTAGAAAGCCTTGCATTGCAAGGCTTTTTTTTATTGGCCTTTGTATTTTTTAATGGCTTCTTTAATTTTTTCAATCCGGTTATCTGGATCTGGATGTGTGCTTTGAAACTCTGGTACTCTATTGGGTCCTGCTGCTGCTTTTAGAATTTCCATAACACCTATCATTTCTTCAGGGTTATAGTTGGATTTTATCATAAAAAGAACTCCCAATTCGTCACTTTCAAGCTCATCATCTCTACCATTGGTAAGTAGAGTCTGTTACCCAATGCCACTTACTAGTCCGCCCATCTCTGCTCCAACTTGAGCTCCAGTAGTGACTGTATTCCAAAATTCAGTTTCTGCTATTCGTTCGGCCGAATGTCTTCCTAAAACATGCCCAATCTCATGACCTAACACTCCAGCGAGTTGATCTTCATTTTCAAGTTTAGAAAATAAAGCATACGTAATAAATATTTGACCTCCAGGAAGGGCAAATGCGTTTATGGTGTTTTCGTCAGAAAGTAAATGAAATTCGTACTTGTATGGCGTTTCTTTTGCAATACTATTATTTACAAGTTTATTGCCGACATTATCTACAAAAGCCTGATAATTTTCGTCTGGATATAAGCCACCATATTGTTGTGCCATTTGAGGCGCACTTTGTAAACCTATAGCTATTTCTTGGTCAGAACTCATATTTATAGTTTGTATTCTACCAGTAAAAGGATTGGTCTCTTTACTACTGCATCTCTTAATAAAAGCAAATGCTACTATAGCAATACCAATTAATAATCTGATTTTAAATCTGTTACTTCTCACAAGTCTTAATGTTAGAAATTAAATTTACAAAATATCGTAATATTGTATTTACCTTAAATTAAATTATCTTCATTTAAAAGAATTTATTATGTCGTTTGTATTTAAAATTATTGATGCTAAAGACATTGAAAATGTTGTCCCTTTAGTATTTAAATTGAATAGCTCTAAAATTGCTGTTGATGTATTAAAACAACGTTTTCGTGAAATGGTTAAACAAAATTATGAATGTGCTTGTATTTTTGAAGAGGATAAAATTATAGGTGTTACAGGCTTATGGTACTGTACAAGACACTATTCTGGAAAAAGTGTAGAAGTTGACCATGTGTATATTGATGATGGTTACAGAGGCAAAAATCTAGGGAAGCAATTTTTTAAGTGGATTTATGATTATACTAAAACAAAAGGATGTGAAACAATTGAGCTAAATACTTATGTTCAAAATTATCCATCACATAAGTTTTACTATAATGAAGAGTTTGAGATTTTGGGCTATCATTTTTTAAAAAAATTATAACTTGTATTTAATTCAATGTGTTTAGCTCCGTTTCGGATGAAACTTCATAAGGAGTTTTATCATGTTCAAAAATACGTGCGGTCAAACTTCCTTTTAAAACTATAGAATTATTGTTTACATGCAGCCAACTTCCTTCTCTTAAACCAACAACAGGTTGTGTATTAAATTTATGAAATTCTTTTATTCGGGTTTCCCTTGTTTCTCCCATGTGTTTACTGGTTGGGTCTGGATCCAGATAATGCGGATTAATATTAAATGGCACAAAACCTAAAGCTTTAAAACTTTGTGGGTACACAATAGGCATATCGTTTGTTGTGTTTATTGTTAAACCACAAATATTACTACCAGCACTTGTTCCTAGATAAGGAGTACCATTTAAAACACTTGTTATTAAAACATCAATCAAATCATTTTTATATAATTGATTGACAAGCACAAAGGTATTACCACCGCCTACAAATACAGCTTCAGCATTTTTTACAGCATCTATCGGTTTTTCAAATTCATGAATACCAACAATTTTTTTTTCAATTTTAGAAAATGCTATACTTACTTTTTCGGTGTATTGGTTGTGGGATATACCACCAGGTCTGGCATAAGGAACAAACAAAATGGTTTCAACTGAATTAAAGAATACTTTTAAATCATTTAAAAGATATTCTAAATAATCACCACCATGAGTGGTAGATGTACTAGCAATAATAATATTTTTCATTGACAAGAATTTAGCGTAAATTTAAGTATTAAGATTTTTTAACAAAAGTTTAAACAGGTTTTGTGTTTTATTTATGAATTGATCCTGTTACTTTATTATTTTAAACTGGAAACATGAGAAAAATAATCTACATATTTATTTTACTTTTTCCACTAACTCATGTGTTGTCACAAAATATTAACAGAGTAGAAATTGAAGGTAAAGTTTTTTCAAAAAACAACGAAGTAGAGAGCGTTACAGTTTATAATTCATCTTCAAATAGAGGGACTATTACAGATGAGAATGGTGAGTTTAAAATTGAGGCCGCCTTAAATGATGTTATAGAAATATCTGCTTTACAATATAGAAAGGGAAGTATTAAAATAACGGAAGAGATTTTAAGCAAAAAATTTGTAAAAATTTTCCTTGTTGAAAATGTTACTGTACTTCAGGAAGTTGTTATTTTGCCTTATGACCTTACAGGAAACTTGATTGTAGATGTAGAAGACGTTGTTTTGGTGGAACCCATTGCTTTTGAATTGGGCAATATGAATGCCTTTGAGCTTCCAGACGATCAGTATACAGAAGTTGTAAACCCATTTATGAATAATGGTGAGCTTATGTATGCAATGAACGTTGGTTCTGTTATTGGACTTCTTTTTGATGCAATTATGCCTAATAAACCTAAAAGCAAGAATAAAAAAGAAAAGCTACAAGAAGCATATAATAAAAGTTTAGAAGGGGTTTTGGGTAGAACATATATTATTAATAATTTCAATATTGCAGAAGATAAGGTTGAAGCTTTTATAGTATTTGTAGAAGACAATGGTTTGGATCAAGAACTTTTATTGGAAGAAAATAGAATGCAGCTTATTGAGTTTTTACATCAACAAAGTGATTTGTTTTTGAAGTCTTAGGGTTTTAAACTAATTATTTTTGGACTGTTTTTTGAAGCACTTAAAAAACATATAAAATTAAAACTAGATTAATGCGCTTAAAAAAAGTAGTATTCATTGGGTTACTTTTTATTCTGATATCATCTTTTGCAGATGTGCATAAATATTATATCAGTTTAACACAGATTGATTATATAAAAGATTCTGAATCTGTTCAGATAACTATGAATTTATTTCTTGACGATTTTGAACTAAGTCTTAATAAGACCTTCGACCAAAATTTTAATTTGAACACCAAGGAAGAATTAGAAAACAGTAATGATTATATTCAAAAGTATTTGCAAGATCATTTTCAATTAAAAATAGATGATATAGCACAAAACACCAATTATTTAGGAAGAGAGTATGAAGGTGATATTGTCTATCTTTATATAGAAATAGAAAATGTTAAAACTGTAAGCACAGTCGAGGTTAAAAACAACATGTTAATAGGTTTCTTTCCCGATCAACAAAATCTCGTAAAGCTCAAGATTAATGATAAGTTTGACAGCTTATTATTAACCAAAAAGAATGATAAAGGTTTGTTAAAGTTTTAATCTCTTAAATATAAATTACTATTATAAATAGTAATTTGCGCTCCGTTTTTTTAATGTACTACCATATGAAAAGTTTCATAAAATCATTTTTTATTTTCTTTCTTATAACTCTTCATGGTTATTCCCAAAATCAACCTAGTTCCGGACATGTAGATCAGAACAAATTTCGTCAAATGAAAGATCTGTTACCTACGCCAAATAATCAACATACTGCTTCAGGAGCACCAGGATATGAATACACTCAACAAAAGGTAGACTATGTTATGAATATTCGTCTTGATGAAGACAATAATCGTATTTATGGTGAAGCGGAAATTACATATAAAAACAATTCTAAAGATTATCTAGAATATCTTTGGTTACAACTTGATCAAAACAAAAGAGCAGCAAATTCTAAAACTCCAGATATAACTGCAGAAGAATTTGATACACCACTTAATGACCCCATGTTTTTTACCAACAACCATGTAAAAAAACCTTTTGATGGTGGTTTTAATATAGAGTATGTAAAAAATGAAGATGGTGGTTCATTATCATATAGTATCAATCAAACCATGATGCGCATTAATTTGGAGAAGCCAATTGCACCTGACGCTTCATTCGAGTTTAACATAAAATGGTGGTATAATGTTAATAATCATGTTGTAGATGACGGAAGATCTGGTTATGAAGCTTTTAAAGATGGTAATAATTCTTATGCAATTGCACAGTTCTTTCCTAGACTGGCAGTTTATAATAATGTAGAAGGTTGGCAGAATATGCAATTCTGGGGAACAAGTGAATTTGCTTTAGAATTTGGAGACTATGATGTAAAAATTACTGTTCCAAAAGATCATATAGTTGAAGCCACAGGTGTACTTCAAAATGAAAAAGATGTCTTAACAAACGAACAACGTAAACGATTAGAACTGGCTAAAAAGTCATTTACAGATCCTGTGTTTATTGTTACACAAGAGGAAGCAGAAATAAACGAACAAGGAAGAAGTACAGAAACCCAAACATGGCATTTTAAAGCCAAGAATGTTAGAGACTTTGCTTTTGCCTCGTCTCGAAAATTTATTTGGGAGCAAATGGCAGTAAACATTAATGGTAAAACAGTCATGGCAGTGTCGCTATATCCAAAAGAAGGAAACCCATTATGGGAAGAACATTCAACTAGAGTGGTTGCCAATACGCTTGAAGTGTATTCAAACCTTACTTTTGACTATCCTTATAATAAAGCGGTCTCCGTGCATGCTGCAAATATGGGAATGGAATATCCAATGATTTGTTTTAATTGGGGAAGACCAAAACCAGATGGAACCTATTCAGAATATACTAAAAGAAGTATGATTAATGTCATTACACACGAAATTGGTCATAACTTTTTCCCAATGATTGTAAATTCTGATGAACGCCAATGGTCATGGATGGACGAAGGCTTAAATTCATTTCTTGAGACATTAGCCGAGTTAGATTATGATCCTAATTTCATTACTGGAAATTTACCGAAAGATATAGTTCCTTATATGTCTGGCGACCAAAAATTTATTTCACCAATAATGTCTCAAGGAGATTACGTACATCAGTTTAGCCCTAATGCATATACCAAACCTGCAGCTGCTTTGTATATGCTTAGACATACTATTATGGGACCAGAATTATTTGATTACGCATTTAAGACTTATGCTAAAAGATGGATGTTTAAACACCCAACACCAGCAGATTTTTTCAGGACTATGGAGGATGCTTCGGCAATGGATTTAGACTGGTTTTGGAGAGGCTGGTTTTATACTACCGATGTTTGTGATGTTGGAATTAAAGATGTAAAACGATTTTATTTAACTAATAAGCCAACAAATAAAGCCAAGGAGTTTTCGAAGCAATATAATATTGATTTAGACCAGTATAAAGACTATTTAATTTTCTTTACTGAGGCTAACGATAGTATTACAAAAGAAGATATTAAAATGGCTTCAGATTTTGAAGTTTTAAACTATTATTTAAACAACCTTTCAGAAGAAGAAAAAGCACAATTAGGTACTGTTCCAAACTATATATATCAAGTAACGTTTGAAAAACCTGGAGGCCTCGTCATGCCAATCATTGCTGAAATTGCCTATGAAGATGGAACTTCAGAAAGAAAAACATATCCTGCCCAAGTATGGAGATATAATGAAAATGAAGTGAGTAAGGTAATTAAATCTGAAAAAGCTATAGCTAAAATCACAATTGACCCAGACGAGGAAACAGCAGATGTTAACAGTGCAAATAATACATGGCCAAGAGAAATAAAACAAAGTAAATTTGAGCAATTTAAAAGTAATAATTAATTATTTTTAAAGAGCAAAGTATAAAACCAGAACAATGAAATTATTTAAAATACTTCTTCTATCTATAGTTTTTGTTTCATCTTCTCTTTTCTCTCAAGAGGAAAAACCAGAAAGACAACAAGGTCATCAAAACAACAACAAATTCAAACAATTGTACGAAGAATTTTCAACGCCTAATATGTATAGAACAGGGTCTGGTGCTCCTGGTTCAGCATATTATCAACAGCAGGCAGATTACAAAATGGATGTTGTACTTGATGATGAAAATGCCAGATTATATGGTGACGAAACAATAACCTATACCAACAATTCACCAGACGAATTGAGATATCTTTGGATACAATTGGACCAAAACAGACGTGCCAAAGATTCAAAAACACCTTTAATTGAAGACAGTAATGCTTCGGCTGTTGTAAAACCTGATGTCTTTACATCAACTTTTATGAAAGACCCTTTTGATGGTGGATTTAATATAGAAGAAGTAAAAGATGTTAATGGAAAAGGTTTAGATTATATGATTAACCAAACCATGATGCGCGTAAATCTTCCTAAACCATTAAAATCTGGAGATAAATATTCATTTAAAATTAAATGGTGGTACAATATAAATGACCATGTTAACGGAAGAGGGCGTTCAGGTTATGAGTACTTTGCAGAAGACGATAACAGAGCTTATGTTATTGCTCAATTTTTCCCTAGAATGGCAGTTTATAATGACGTAGAAGGTTGGCAAAATTCACAGTTTTGGGGACGCGACGAGTTTGCATTAAATTTTGGGAATTATGAAGTGAATATTACTGTTCCAGCAGACCATATTTTGGATGCTACTGGTAAACTCATGAACAGAGAAGAAGTGTTTACTAAAACCATGTTGCAACGTTACGAAAAGGCCAAAAAATCGTATGACGAACCTGTAATGATTGTAACCCAAACTGAAGCTGAAGCTGCAGAAAAGAGCAAGTCTAATGAAACAAAAACATGGAAACTTTATGCCGAAAATGTTCGAGATTTTGCTTTTTGTACTTCAAGACGCTTTATTTGGGATATGATGGCGGTTAAAATAGGAGATAGAGATGTTATGGCAGTTTCGTTGTATCCAAAAGAAGGAAACCCACTTTGGGAAGATTGGTCAACAAAAGCTGTTGCTAGTACTTTGAAGTCCTATTCCAGAATGACCTTCGATTATCCTTACCATAAGGCTATTTCTGTTCATGCAAAAAATCAAGGGATGGAATATCCCATGATTTGCTGGAATCATGGTCGACCTAAAAAA
>DATGBV010000216.1:0-5783 GCA_035312485.1 Flavobacteriaceae bacterium
AAGTTAGATGGTTTCTACCTTTTTTGGTTTTCTTGCTTGTTGTAGGAATTAACCAAAATATTGAAGCCTATCAAAATAACAATCAGCAAGGCAGCTATACTGAATTTAAAGGTCTTGTTGTGGATAGCAGAAATAATGATGCATTAATTTATGCTGATTTAAATGTTGAAGGAACAAATATTAGGTCTATTTCAAATATTGAAGGAGAGTTCTCCCTTAAAGTTCCTAAAGAACATCTTGATAAAACGGTAACTATTTCCTTTCTTGGATATAAAACCCAAAATATTCCGTTATCAGAATTTGATAGTGACAAAACAGTTATTAAACTTTCTGTAGTTGTTACAAAACTTACAGAAATTAATATAAGCACAGTTAAAGATGCTAAAAAATTATTTCAGGAAGTCTTAAAAAGAAAAACAGATAACTATTATGGCAATGAGACAATTATGACAGCATTTTATAGAGAATCTATAAAAAAGGGAAGAAAAAATGCGTCGTTGTCTGAAGCTGTTCTGGAAGTATACAAGAATCCAACAAAATCCTTTAAGAAGGATAATTTAAAGCTTATTAAATCAAGAAAGAACACTAATTATTCCAGACTTGACACATTGGCTTTAAAATTACAAGGTGGTCCTTTTAGTACCTTATACACAGATTTGATGAAGTACCCAGAATATGTTTTTACTGATGAGAACATGGAATATTACGAATTTAGTTTTGATGGTAGATCACAAATAGATAATCATCAGGTCTACGTGTTAAGCTTTAAACAAAAGTCAAATGTACTTTCTCCATTTTATTATGGCAAACTCTATGTAGATGTAGGATCTTTGGCACTTTTAAGAGCTGATTATCAATTGAACGTTTCTAATAGATCACTAACAAGTGCAATGTTTGTAAAAAAGAAACCAAGAAAAGTTAGAGCTTATCCTCTTGAAGCATCTTATAGAGTTGACTATAGAGAAAATAATGGTAAATGGCAGTATGGTTATAGTAATATTAAACTGATCTTTAGGGTAAAATGGAAAGGAAAACTTTTTAACAGTACCTATACCTTGGATAGCGAAATGCTGATAACAGACTGGGAACAAAATACAACCGGAATAAAACCTCAACAAAGCCTAAAACCTAATGTGATTTTAACTGATGAAGCTTCTGGGTTTTCAGAACCAGAATTTTGGGGAGAATATAATATTATAGAACCTGAAAAATCTATAGAAACAGCAATCAAGAAAATAAGTAGGCAGCTGGAACGATTAAAATCGTAGCTGTTTACCAGAGTTGATGTACTAAAGGTTTTATATATTCTAAATAGATAGATTCAATTTTATCCATGTCTTGAGCAGTTAAATCTTTAATCTCCTCTACTTTCAAATTTGATAAGATCTGCTCTGGTCTTGATGCTCCAGGAATTACACAACTAACCTCATTAAACATCAATATCCATTTCAAAGCCAACATGATCAAATCTTTGTTTGGAAAGGCTTCTTTTAAAGCATGCACGGCTTTTAAACCAGTAGCATAATCTATACCTGAAAATGTCTCGCCTTTATCAAAAGCCTCACCATTTCTATTAAAAAACCTGTGGTCATCTTTTGAGAATTTTGAGCTTGCCGAAAATTTGCCTGTAAGCAATCCACTAGCTAGTGGCACTCTGGCTATAATACCAACGTTTTTTTGTTTAGCTAAATCAAAAAATAATTCACTTGGTCGCTGACGAAACATATTGAATATAATCTGAACAGTTGTTACATTGTCAAATTCCATAGCTTTTATGGCCTGTTCAACCTTCTCAACACTAACACCAAGGTTTAAAATCTTTCCTTCTTGTTTAAGTTTTTCAAACTCTTCAAATATCTCTGGTCTGTAATAAACTTCGTTTGGCGGACAATGCAATTGTATTAAATCCAGACAATCCAATTGCATATTACTCAAACTATCATCTACAAACTGTCTTAATGCTTTTGGTGTATAGGCTTCATTAGTATGTGGATTTAACTGCCTACCGCATTTGGTAGCCACATAAATACGTTCAGAACGGGTTTTTACAAATTGCCCAACAGCGCGCTCACTTTCTTTGTCTCCATTACCATACACATCTGCTGTATCAATAAAATTTACACCATGATCTACAGCTGTGTTTAAAATAGTTTCAGCAGTTTTAAAACTGAATGGTTCTCCCCATTTACCACCAATTTGCCAAGTACCTAAACTTACTTCTGAAATTTTAAAACCTGTTTTGCCTAGTGTTCTGTAATTCATTCTTAATAAAATCTTGATTAACTAAAACTACTCATCTTTAAGTTGAAGAGCAAACAATTGAAACCGTTTTCTCAATTTTTTAAAAAATCATACCTTTAAAAAAGTATAGTCATTCTTTTATGAAACATTTATTTGTATTTACAATCATCATATTGAATTTGTTTTCGTGTTCTAAAACAAATGATATTTTTTGGCCAGAACATAAGTCTCCTAAAAATATATCAAAATTGGTAATTAAGGACCTTTTGTCTCGTGAAGATTTTATGATGTATGATGCTGGCGATGTTGTTGCTGTACATTATGCAGAGGTTTGTACTGCTTTTGGTGCTGCTAGGTTAAGTGGTTTATTGGATGACGATGCCACCATTGCAAAACTGTCTCAACGCTACATGAAAGTTATTACAGATAGCATTACCAATACGGCTAACCATGTTGATGCCAACGTTTACGGAATTTTGCCATTAGAATTATATCTTCAAAACAAGGATGCCATTTTTTTAAATCAAGGAATAGAACTAGCAGATATGCAATGGGAAAATCCATTGCCAAATGGTTTAACAAACCAAACACGATTCTGGATTGACGATGTCTGGATGATTGGTAGTCTCCAAATACAAGCCTATCGTGTAACTGGAAACCAAGATTATCTTAATCATGTAGCAATAGAAACTGTTGCATATCTTAACAAGTTACAAAAGCCTAACGGATTATTTTTTCATGGTGAAAATGCACCATTTTTTTGGGGACGAGGCAATGGCTGGATGGCAGCAGGACTTGCAGAAGTCATTTCGGAGTTACCAGAAAGCCACCCAGAATATGATAGTATAGTAAAAAGTTACAAAAAAATGATGGCGTCTCTTTTAAAATATCAATCTGAAGATGGTATGTGGCGACAACTGGTTGATGTAAAGACTTCCTGGAAAGAAACGTCATGTACAGGTATGTTTGGCTATGCAATGGCAATAGGCGTTAAAAAAGGAATTTTACCAGAAAAACCGTATAAAGAAGCGTACCAAAAAGCATGGTTGGCTCTTACAGATTATATACAGGAAGATGGCAAAATTGCTAATGTTTGTGTAGGCACAGGACAAGGCACAGATATGCAATATTATTTAGAGAGACCAACCGTTACTGGTGATTTTCATGGGCAAGCGCCTATATTATGGTTTGCTTATGCATTACTGAAGTAGTACTATTTGACTTTTTTTAAAAAATAACCGAACTTCGTAAACTATCGACTAATTTTTTTTTAAAACAGTAATTTATGAAAAATCAAATCTTTTCATTAAGCTTTAATTTTTTAATTGTCTTGTTATTTATTTTCTCAATCCAAAGCTGTAAAACTAAAAAAATTGAAGCTAATGATTTTAAACCAGAAATAATTACTTCTTGGAATAAAAAAATAATGAATATGGCCATAGAAGAAGATGGATTACTTACCCTTAAAGGTGTTAGAACTGAAGCAATGATGTTTGTTGCAATTCACGATGCATTAAATTCAATAGAACCTTTATATACTATTTATTCTTTTGAAGGCAAGAATACAAATGCAGATCCTATTGCAACCGTAGCACAAGCGGCTTATGAAGTAGCATTAAGCCAATTTCCAAACAAAGATGAAGAATTAGAAATTGAGTTAAATACATGGTTGAAAACTGTAAAGAACAATGACTCAAAGACTGAAGGTATAAATTTAGGTAAAGAAGTGGCTTCAAATATTTTAAAAACACGATTTGAAGATAATTGGAATGGTGAAGCAGATTATACTTGGCATCCTATGGCTCCAGGCGTTTATGCAGAATTTAACGAACATAGTGGAACACCTGAAGGATTTATTTTCGGTGCAGGTTGGGCTGTAGCCAAACCATTTATGTTATCAAGTCAAGATCAGTTTAGATCTCCACCACCACCAGAAATAAATAGTGAGGCTTATACAAAGGCTTTTAATGAAGTTAAAGAATATGGAAGATTTCAAAGTGAAGTGAGAACTAAAGATCAAGCTCATTTAGCAATGTGGTGGAAAGACTTTGTGGAAAACTCTCACAATCGTTTAGCTCGTGAACTGGTTATAAATGAAGGCCTAAATCTTTGGGAAGCAGCAAGAGTTTTTGCTTTGTTAAATATGACCATTTATGATGCCTATGTGAATGTTTTTGATAATAAGTTTCATTACAATCACTGGCGACCTTATACTGCAATTCGCTGGGCTGAAAATGATGAAAATCCAGATACTGAACCTGACCCAGAATGGAATAATTTACATAAACACACATATGCTTTTCCATCGTATCCATCAGCACATGGCACTGCCAGCACAGCTGCAATGACAGTTTTAGCAAATACTTTAGGAACTGGTGACAAGTACAGTTTTACAATGACCACTGAAGAAGTCGATAAAGCAGGTCCATTTTCTGAAAAAATAAAAATGACTCCTCCAACTCGTTCATTTGAAAGCTTCTCTCAAGCTGGATTAGAAGCTGCCATGTCAAGAGTTTATTTAGGAATTCATTTTAGATATGATTCTGTAGAAGGTTATAAACTTGGTGCCAAAATTGGAGAATATGCAAATGAAAATTATCTTAAACCATTGGAAATTGTTGAATGAAAGTCCTAAATCAAAACTTCTCCATATAAATCGAAATCTGCAGCTTCAGTAATTTTTACTGTGGTAAATTCTCCGGTTTTTAAATAGGTTCTTGTAGCATCAATCAAAACTTCATTATCAACATCTGGTGAGTCAAATTCTGTTCGGCCAACAAAGTAATTGCCTTCCTTCCTGTCAATAACCACTTTAAACTCCTGCCCTATTTTTTCTTGGTTCAGTTCCCAAGAAATTTGCGATTGCAGTTCCATAATCTCGTTGGCACGCTCTTGCTTGACATCTTCTGGCACATCGTCTTCCAGATTGTATGCATGCGTGTTCTCTTCATGAGAATAGGTAAAACATCCTAAACGTTCAAAACGCATGTCTGCAACCCATTGTTTCAACTCCTGAAAATCGGCTTCGGTTTCACCAGGATAACCAACAATCAATGTGGTTCTGATGGTCATGTTTGGCACAGTTTTTCTAAACTCTTGTAAAAGTTTGGTAGTCTTTTCTTTGGTAGTACCTCGACGCATACTCTTTAAAATATGATCAGAAATATGCTGTAATGGAATATCGATATAATTGCAAATCTTCGGCTCTTTATTCATAACATCCAAAACATCCATTGGAAAACCGGTAGGAAATGCATAATGCAACCTGATCCATTCAATTCCTTCAACTTTCACCAAAGCTTTGAGTAGTTCTGCAAGGTTTCTTTTTTTGTAAAGATCGAGACCATAATAGGTTAAATCTTGAGCAATAAGAACCAACTCCTTGACGCCATTTGCTGCCAATTTTTCAGCTTCCTGAACAATCTCTTCAATAGGTGTGCTTTTATGTTTTCCACGCATCAACGGAATGGCACAAAAACTACAAGGTCTGTCGCAACCTTCGGCAATTTTTAAATAGGCATAATTTTTTGGTGTCGTCGTTA
>DATGBV010000217.1:0-2627 GCA_035312485.1 Flavobacteriaceae bacterium
ATTCAAATCAATAACCGTATCAGAAAATGTTTATGATAAATTCCAAGAAGTTTATCTAAAGAATAAATCTAGTCTGGCAATGAAAGGTGTTAACAGTTTTTCAGGTTATGTCACTTACATGTTAGAAGAAATGATGCAAAAGGATAAGACTTTTGCAAGATATGCTCCCAAAATTGAAAAAATATCAGTCGATGATGATAGGGTCATACTAAAAGATAATATTAAAAACAGAATTGTAGAAGTTGCCGTTCAAAAAGGAGAGTTATTCTGTCAACTGTGTGAAGAAAAAGATTGTGTACATGTAGGTTTTGTATTTTCACTTCCAGATGTGTATGAAGTTCTTAATGCCAGGGGAATAAAGCATCCAAGATAGAGTAGTGGAGGAGGTGGGATTTGAACCCACGAACTCCTGAAAGACAGGATCACCCATTATTTTGATCTTAAGTCCTGCATGTCCAAAAGCATAAAATGCCTTCTTTGGCCAGGCTTGATTACTCCTCCAAGATGGTAAAAAGATCTGGGAAATTTAACAGTTTAGAGAGGCCATTACCATGATGAAGAATTATAAGTATTTTCTACAGCGGTTAATCGTGCTTCGATAGCTCAGTCTGGTAGAGCGTTACATTGGTAATGTAAAGGTCGCGGGTTCAGATCCCGTTCGAAGCTTTAGTAATTTTTAATCAATAATTCGAAATGGCCGGTTCTTTTATTAGAATTAGAATTAATTGATCTATTTGCGGCTATTTTTTTGAATTTCCATTGTGTTTCTGTAAACATTCCTGCTACTTCCTTGGAAAATGAATTAGATAATAGCACATTAACTCCTTTAGAATCTAATTTCAAACACAATTTGGCCAGCCGTTTTAGATCCTCAGACGTAAATGATTTATTGGTATAACTTGTGAAATTTGCAGTATCACTTACTGGCTGGTAGGGAGGATCAAAATAGACTAAGTCATGTTTTTTTGCATCTGCAAAAACTGCCCCAAAATCGCGGCATTTTATTGAGACTCGGTGTGATTGTAAGACCTGGCTAACCGAACGAATGTTTTCTTCATTTACGATGTTTGGGTTGGTGTATCTACCTAGGGGAACATTGAATTTTCCCTTTTTATTAACTCGATATAGACCATTAAAGCAGGTTCTATTCAAAAATAGTAACCTTGATGTTTTCTCTATTGCGCTTTTTGGATTGGTATCCCTAATTGTATAGTAATAAGATTTTGAGTTTTTTTGATAGTTTTTTGAATGATTCTTCAAGGAGGTTATCAGGTCTTCTACTTTATCTCGAATTGTAGTGTATGCCAAAATCAGGTCTGAGTTTAGGTCAGAAATTCCACATCTTTGGCCACTTCTTTCAATTAAGATGTGAAATAGTAGTGCCCCACCGCCTAAAAATGGCTCAAAATAAGTACCCATCGAGGAAGGTAAATTTTCTTTTAATATTGGAATTAATTGGCGCTTTCCTCCTGCCCATTTAACAAATGGTCTTGGAGTTACTAAAAGTTGATTGAATTGCTGTCTCACATGCTATTATCACCATATTACATATCGTCAAAATAGGCAACAAAAGATCACCTTATGTGCAATATTTTTTTATCAATTTTAGGAACTGCATAGAAAACTCTATGGATATTTAATAAAATGAAAAGGAAAAGATTTGGGTTTTAGTCCCACTTTGACCAAGCGGCCATCCATCTATATGTCCAGGTGTTCAGTTTACAACCAAGAGCCGTAAACGTAACTCCCAAAACTGAACCAGCACCAGCACCTAATGCAACAGGACTGTTATAGAACTTCCCTACCTGCGGTTCTATCGGTGTCATGTATGGTGGTAATGTGGGTCTTGGATATTTGAATGCCGTTTCTAGTGGGTCTGCCACTGTTATCAGGTTTATCATATTGAACATCGGTAATGACATTCCAACCAACACTCCTCCAAACAGTATCAACGAATGTTTGTTCTTCTTTGTGGCCCAATATGCCAGATCCAGTAACATTGCCGATGGCAACCAGACTGGGGTTACAATGAAGTCATATGGATAACCTAGTGCAAACCATGCACCTTTTGCTACCCATGTGTATACTGTCATGATTAGAGCGTAATACGTAGCTGTACCTGGAACACCTGTAAAAGTTAGGTAATATACTGCACCTACTACAAGCATTAACGTTTGAGATATAGAAAATACCGTAAACGAAGTCCAAGCCCAGTCAGTATAGAAAATGTAGTCACCTGCGTTAATTGTTAACAGTGTTGAGTTAACTGCTACTACTACTATGAATAAGTAGTGAGTACATCGTCTTAACCAGACCATAAAGATTTGATAAAAGTGTCACTATATAAAATTTTATAGTGATATGAAGATCGTTATTTTTTAAACAAAATTAAAAAGAAGATGTCTGAAGGATTGACCTTCTAGAATCCGACAGTCATTGAGATAATTAATGTGCCTATCGCTGTAGCACCGACTGCTGCGGCAACTACACCATTACTATTCTTATTGGAACCTTCTTGCATAACTTTTACACAGAAGATATATCCAATTGCCTCAATAATTGTCAAAATTATGAACGCAAAGTGACCGCTATTTGTTGGATATGCCCAAGGATAATAGAAATATCCT
>DATGBV010000218.1:0-19721 GCA_035312485.1 Flavobacteriaceae bacterium
TGGTGGTATTTCCAGAAGGGCAAACTTTTATGCCCCTAGAAATGATAGAATCATATAATATAGATACAACCAAACAAAATGACAAATTCAAATTAATCAAAAAATACAGACTAACCCAATTTGATTCTGGAGCCTATACTATTCCTAGGCAAAAAATTGTTGTTGGAGATAAAACATTTTTTACAGATTCTTTAAAAGTTGAGGTAAACAATATTGAAGTTGATACTACAAAACAAGGCTTGTATGATATTAAACCAATTATAGAAGTTGAAAAAAACAGAAGCAATTGGTGGAAGTATTTATTATTGATACTATTTATTTTAAGTATTGTTGGATTTCTATTGTATTGGTTTGTTTGGAGAAAAAAGCCACTAACAGAAGAAGAGCAAATTGCATTACTTCCTCCATATCAACGTGCCAAATTGGCCTTGAAGAAATTAGAAGAAAGTGAGTATTTAAAACATTCAGAATTAAAGGAATACTATTCGGAACTAACGGGAATTGTCAGAAAATATCTTGACGAGAAAGTCTATGACCATTCTCTTGAAAGTACAACAGACGAATTAATAGATAGGTTAAAACTGCTTAAAGATGGCAATCAAATAGATTTAAGTAATAAAACCATCAAAAACCTTGAAACCATATTAAAAAGGGCAGATTTAGTAAAATTCGCAAAGTCCAAACCAGATGTTGCTCTTGCTCAATTGGATATAAATACAGTTTCTTCTGAAATAGATCATGTTAAAGAGATTTTACCTGAACCTTCAGAGGAAGAAAAACTTCTTGACCAGCAATATAAAGAAGAGCAAGAACAAAAGAAGAAACAAAAAAAAATAATCATTTCTGCAGCAGTAATACTTTTATTAATGCTATTGACGATAGGCGGATTCTCAATTAAATATGGTTTCGGTTACGTAAAAGACACAATTGTTGGACATGAAACCAAAGAACTTTTAGAAGGAGAATGGGTAACCAGCGATTATGGTTTTCCACCCATAACAATTTCTACACCAATAGTTTTAAAAAGACAAGAAATACCGCTCCCAGAAGAGTTACAGGGTAAAGTTAACATGACTGCTTTTGGATTCGAAGAAAAAGAAAATTTCACAATTGCTATTGCAACTACACAGCTTCCTCCAGAACAAAAAGAGCCAGATCTAAATAATGCAATAGAAGGAAACTTGGAAACATTGGAAAAAGCTGGTGCACAAAATATTATTACTAAAAACGAAAAATTCGTTACTCCTAATGGCGCGGAAGGATTGAAAGTGTTTGGCACATTAAGCATGCCACTACCAAGCTCTGGAAAAATGGTTGAAGGCGAGTATACTTTTTTACTATTTAATGCCGAAAATATATTACAGCAAGTATCATTAACATGGAGAAGTGATGATGTTTATGCAGGACAGATGGCAGAACGTATTTTAAATTCTATAGAACTTAAACCAGCACAAGAATAATGTTAGAAGGCATCGAATTTTTAAATAAAGAATTGTTTTGGCTGATGTTATTGCTGCCATTGGCTATTCTGTGGTATGTTTTTAAGTATAGAAAACAGACAGCAGAATTAAAAATATCGAGTTTAAAAGGGTTTAAAGTTAGTAGCTCTTGGCTTCCAAAAATTAAGCATGTATTATTTGTTTTACGTTTATTGGCATTAGCATTATTAATTACTGCATTAGCCAGGCCCAGAACAGTAGATGTCTCAACAAAAACAAAAACCACAAAAGGGATTGATATTGTTATGGCCATTGATGTATCTGCAAGTATGCTGGCAAAAGATTTAGCACCCAACAGACTTGAAGCATTAAAAGATGTAGCATCAGAATTTATTAAAGGCAGACCTAATGATAGAATTGGTTTAGTTGAGTATGCTGGAGAAAGTTATACAAAAACACCTATTACAAGCGATAAAGCGATTGTCTTACGTTCATTAAAAGATATAAAATACAACACGATTATAGAAGGAGGTACAGCAATTGGAATGGGACTTGCCACATCTGTAAACAGATTGAAGGATAGTAAGGCAAAAAGCAAAGTTATTATCTTATTGACTGATGGTGTCAATAATTCAGGATTTATAGATCCTAAAATTGCAAGTGAGTTGGCTGTAGAGTATGGTATTAAAACATATACCATAGGTATTGGAACCAACGGGATGGCCTTATCTCCAATCAATATTTTGCCTAATGGGAATTTTCAATATGCAAGAGTTCCAGTTGAGATAGATGAAGACTTGTTGAAAGAAATAGCCTCTGTAACAGGTGGTAAATATTTTAGAGCAACAAACAATAAAAAGCTAGCTGAAATATATGCTGAAATAAACAAGCTTGAAAAAACAGATATAGAAGAATTTAAGTTCTATAATTATGAAGAAAAATACAGACCACTTGTAATCCTTGCAGGATTATTTTTATTAATAGAGTTACTAGGTAGAATTACAATTTTTAGAAGTTTTATTTAAATGTATCAATTAGAAGAAAAAATATGGTTTTGGGCTCTGCTTATTATTCCAGTAATAATAATGCTCTTCTTAATTTTACAATTTTGGAAATATAGAACCCAAAACAAATTTGCAAATAAACAGATACTTAAGAAGTTAAGTCCTAATCGTTCTGTATTCAAATCTGTACTTAAAATAGGTGTTTTAAGTATGGTTTTTGGATGTTTGTCTATTGCATTGGTTAACCCTAAAATTGGCACAAAACTTGAAACTGTAAAACGAGAAGGCGTCGATATAGTATTTGCGGTTGATGTCTCTAAAAGCATGCTGGCAGAAGACATTGCTCCAAATAGGCTGGAAAAGGCAAAACAATTGGTCACACAGATTATTAATAATTTAGCCAGTGATCGCATAGGAATAATTGCTTATGCTGGAAAAGCATTTCCTCAATTACCCATTACAACCGATTATGCTTCGGCCAAAATGTTCCTTCAGAACATGAATACAGAGATGTTATCATCTCAAGGAACAGCTATAAATGAAGCCATTAAACTAGCCAAGACCTATTACAATGATGAAGAACAAACCAATCGTGTTTTAATTATAATTTCTGATGGAGAAGATCATAGTGAACAGGCAGCTGAAGTAGCCAAAGAAGCCAATGAAGAAGGTATACGCATTTTCACCATTGGTGTAGGCGATGTAAAAGGAGGACCAATTCCGTTAAAATACAACGGTGTTGTTATGAACTACAAAAAAGATAAAGATGGTGAGACCGTTATTACAAAACTGAATGAAGAAACATTGCTAAACATAGCCAATGAGGCCAATGGTGCATACATTAATGGAAAGATCACCAACGATGTCGTAGAAAGTATTCGTGATATTTTAAACCAAATGGACAAAAAAGAATTTGAAGCCAAACAGTTTGCAGACTTTAAGGATCAGTTTCAATGGTTCTTGGCATTTGCTATTTTCTTTTTATTCATAGACATTTTATTACTAGAACGTAAGACAGAATGGTTAAAGAAGTTAAACTTATTTAACGAAAACTTATGACAAAAAAAGATAAAAATTTAGTATTATTCGTTGATTTTCAATGGTGTAAAATGAAGAATTTTCTATTGCTTTTATTGACTTTATCAACATTCTCTTTGCTTTCTCAAGAAAAGAATAAAGAAGAATTATTGGCTTTAAAAAAGGCTAACAACTATGTGCATCAAGGTAATGAAATGTTGAATGAAGAAGAATTTGTTTCAGCCGAAATGGAATACAGAAAAGCCATTTCAGAACAAAAAAGTAATGTGGCTGGAGCTTACAATTTAGGAAATGCCTATTACAAAGAAGGCAATTTTAATGAAGCCTTATATCGTCATGAACAAGCAGTTAAAAATGCAACAGAAAAGTCTGAAAAACATAAAGCATATCACAATATTGGTAATATTTTAATGCAAAATAAACAGTGCAAAGAAGCGGTTGAAGCGTTTAAAAATGCATTAAGGAATGATCCTACAGACAATGAAACACGCTATAATTTAGCTTTGGCTAAAGAATGTGCAGAACAGCAGAAAGATCAGAATCAAGACGATCAAAATAAAGATAATAAAGATCAAGATCAGGAAAACCAAGATCAAAAGGAAAATCAAGACCAAGACAAAGATCAGGACAATAAAGATAACGAGGACAAAGAAAATCAAGATCAAGATAAAAAAGAAGGTGACGATAAGAAAGATGAAGAAGGAAAACCTAAAGAAGAAAAAAATGAAGAAGGTCAAGGAGATCAGGAGAAGAAAGAACAACAACAACCAAAACAACAACCAGGTCAAATGTCACCACAACAGATAAAAAATCTTCTGGAGGCCATGAATAATCAAGAACAAAAGGTGCAAGAAAAAATGAATGCAGAAAAAGTAAAAGGTGTTAAGATAGAAACAGATAAAGATTGGTAATGATGAAAAAGGCATACATAATAGTGTTATTACTGTTTGCTTCACAACTCACTTTTGCACAAATTACATTCGAAACTAAAGTGAGTAAGAATAAACTTGGAGTGAATGAACGTCTTCGTGTTGACTTTGAAATGAATAAGGATGGTGATAATTTTAATCCTCCAGATTTTCAAAATTTCACAGTTGTTGGAGGCCCAAATACATCAGTGAGTAATTCTTGGGTTAATGGTGTCCGTTCCTACAAAAAGACCTATAGTTATTTTTTAGCTCCAAAAAAACAAGGAAATTTTTCTATAAAACAGGCTACCATAGAAATTGATGGAGAGATATACAAAACACAAGTTGTAAATGTTACAATTACGGCTGCTGTAGATAGACCAAACGACCCTAATAATGTTGATTATATCGCTGATGAAAATATTCATTTGGTTGCAGAGGTTTCTAAAACTAATCCATATTTAAATGAAGCAATTACAGTGGTTTATAAACTATATGTTTCTCCCAATACAGGAGTAAGCAATTGGAGAGAAATTAACACACCTCGTTTTAATGATTTTTGGAGTCAGAATATAGACATTAAAGGACTCAAAGTTTTAAACGGGACATATAAAGGTGAAGATTATCGCTATGTGGTTTTAAGAAAAACTGTTTTATATCCACAAAAAACGGGTAAGCTGGATATAGAACCATTAAGTCTCGATATTACTGTAGATGTACCAACGAACAGGAGAGATATTTTTGGTGGTAGATTAATGACACAAGCTCATAAAACCGTTTCTGCAGGAAATAGAAGTATTATTGTAAAGCCACTTCCAGAGAAAGGAAAACCTATAGATTTTACTGGAGCTGTTGGAAGTTTTGATTTTACAGTAACAACATCGAAAAAAGAACTGAAGGCGACAGAATCTTTACTTGCTAAAATTGAAGTTCAAGGTAATGGAAACTTAAAATTATTTGAACTTCCTAAACCAAATGTTCCTAGTTCACTTGAAGTTTATGAGCCAGAAAAAGACGAAAACATCAAAACAACTTTAGAAGGCATGAGTGGTACACGAAGCGAAAGCTATACTATTGTGCCACAATACAAAGGTAAATATCCGATTCCTAGTATTTCATTTTCCTATTTTGATTTAAAAACAGAAAGCTATAAAAGATTAACTTCTAATGAAATTGTTATTGATGTATTAGAAGGCCCAACGAATAATGCCGTTCAGGACAATAGTATAGTATCAGTGAATAGCGGGAAACAACGTGTTGTTTTAAGCAATGATCAGTTTGCCTTTATAAAAACCAAACCTAATTTAGTAAGCACAAAACCATCTTACTTTTTTAAGACCACTTTATTTTGGAGCGCTTTGCTTTTACCACTTTTAGCGATACCTCTAGCCATCGTTATTCGTAAGAAAAAAGCCGAAATGGATGCTGATGTTTTTGGGAATAGAATAAGAAAGGCTGATAAACTAGCAAGAAAATATTTAGGGAATGCCAAAAAAGCTTTAGGCCACAAAGAAGCTTTTTATGTGGCATTAGAGAAGGCATTGCATAATTATTTAAAAGCAAAATTGCACATAGAGACTACAGATTTCAGTAAGGATAAAATAGTTAATCTATTAAACAAAAAACAAATTAATACTGAAACCATAAACGAATTTATTGCGTTATTAAAAAACTGCGAGCTGGCTAGATATACACCAATTACACAGGTAGAAATGCAAAATGATTATGACAAGGCTGCTAAAACAATTTCAGTAATTGATAAAGAAATAAGATAAAGTTGCTTTAAACAAGATGAAGATTCTTTTAAAAAACACAATATACACTTTAGCTATCTTATTTAGTACAATATTGGTGGCACAAAATGAAGCATTGTTTGAAGAGGCAAACGCATTATACAATAATGGAAAGTATCAGGATGCTATTGATAAATACAGAACAATATTAGATTCTGGAGAACATTCTGCTGCATTGTATTTTAATTTAGCAAATTCTCATTATAAGCTAAATCATATTGCACCAAGTATTTATTATTACGAGAAAGCGCTTCAGTTATCACCAAACGATCAAGAGATAAAAAACAATCTGGCTTTTGCACAAAACATGACAATTGATGCTATTGATGTTATTCCGGAAGCAGGATTTTCTAAAATTATTAAAAACATTACTAACCTTACGAGTTTCGAGAATTGGGCAAAATTGTCAGTTGCATTGGTTTTCCTGTTCGTTATTTTATTTCTAATTTATTATTTCACGTATTCTGGAGGCAAAAAGAGAGCAGCTTTTATAGGAAGCCTTATGTCACTTATTTTAATGCTTATAACATTATCTTTAGCATTCAAAAAATTTAATTTTGACAAACAAGACAAACCAGCTATTGTTTTTGTTCAAGAAGCCCAGGTAAAAAGTGAACCTAATTTAAGAAGCGAAGAAGCTTTTAAACTTCATGAAGGAACTAAAGTTCAAATTTTAGATACAGTAAACAATTGGAAAAAAGTCAAACTTACCGATGGAAAAACTGGATGGATGTCTAATGAAGATATTAAAGAACTTTAGAAGCTTAAAAAAGATGAAATAATAACATCTTCATTTTGATCTATTTGCTATATTGTATTTGTAAAAGACTCTTCTTCGCTTTCTTTTTTAATATCTTCAATACTAGGAAAAACCATAGGCACTAAAGACTTAACTGGTTTATAGAGAACAGAATTTTCCAATGTATTATCATCAACAAAAGGAATAGTTTTGTTGGCTTTACTGAATATGATTAAAACAACGCTTAAAATAAAACCAACTTTCAAAGCGCCAAAAACAGCACCAAGAAGTTTATTCAAAATTCCAAGAGCCGCAAAGTCTGCAAGTTTTGTCAATGCTTTTCCTGCCAAGGCTATAGCTAAAACCAATATCACAAAGGTTATGGCAAAGGCAGTAATGTTAATGTATTTTTCATCCCAAGAGACTCTGTTTTCTAAAAAAGCAGCAGCATAATCACTAAAGTGAATAGCGCCATATATACCTACTATAAGAGCTGTTATGGAAGCTAATTCAACAAAAAGACCTCGCATCAAACCTCTAATAAGCCCTAAAAGAATTAACGCCCCTAAAATAATGTCTAAAACATTCATTTGTACTTGAAATTTATCAAATATAAAATAATAATAGTCACTACTATGTTTATTAACTTTACAACTTAAAATTTATTATGTCAAGAGATAAGCAATTAAAGGAACGTTGGGATTTGTTGGTTGAAAAACTATCATCCCAATTTGCAGACGGAGAAATATTAGATCTTGATGCTATAATCTACCTTATAGGAGTACAAGAATTAGGGCAATTGCATAGAACTTACAAAAAAGACCATAAGCTGGATTTAATGCATATTGCAATTTGCAAACTGTTGACACCTTATGGTTATTATGAATTTGATTATGTTGATGAAGAAGGTTGGCCACACTATAATGTAAAAGAAGAATTGCCATTTTTAAAAGCTGGCGAACAAAGTATTTTAATGAAAGAAGCCATAGTAAACTATTTTGTTGAAAACGAGTTTATAGAATAAGTTTTGTTAAATTTGCGCATTGTTTTGAAGAAATATCATGATAGATAAGTTAAAAGAACTCATTGCCGAAGCCGAGGAATTTAAGGCACAATCTCAAGAGGAGGTTGAAGCATTCAGAATAAAATATTTAGGCAAAAAAGGTTTGCTTAATGATTATTTTAAAGAGTTTAAAAATATTGCAAACGATCAGAAAAAGGAATTTGGCCAAACTATAAATCAGCTTAAAAAAACTGCCGAAGAAAAAGTAAATGCTCTAAAAGCTGAACTTGAAAGTAAAAATGAAGTTAAAGGTATTTATGGTGATTTATCAAGACCTGGAGAGCCTATTGAGATTGGTGCAAGACACCCAATATCTATTGTAAAGAATCAAATTATTGATATCTTTTCACGCATTGGGTTTAACGTTAGTGAAGGTCCTGAAATAGAAGACGATTGGCACAATTTTACAGCATTAAATTTACCAGAGCATCATCCTGCTCGAGACATGCAGGACACTTTTTTTATTCAGACCAATCCTGATATTTTATTACGTACGCATACAAGTTCAGTACAAGTACGCTATATGGAAAACAACAAACCGCCTATCAGAACTATTTCTCCAGGTAGGGTTTATAGAAACGAAGCTATTTCTGCACGCTCTCATTGTTTTTTCCATCAGGTAGAAGGCTTGTATATTGATAAAGATGTAAGTTTTGCAGACTTAAAGCAAACCCTACAATATTTTACTACTGAAATGTTTGGTAAATCTAAAATACGTTTAAGGCCTTCTTACTTCCCATTTACAGAGCCAAGTGCAGAAGTAGATGTGTATTGGGGACTTGAGACAGAAACCGACTATAAAATGACCAAAGGAACAGGTTGGTTGGAAATTATGGGTTGTGGAATGGTAGATCCTAATGTGCTTGAAAACTGTAGTATTGATTCTAAAGAATATTCTGGTTTTGCTTTTGGCATGGGAATAGACAGAATAGCCTTATTACTACATCAAATAAGTGATATTCGTTTGTTAAGTGAGAACGATGTAAGATTCTTGGAGCAGTTTAAGAGCGCATTTTAACTTCTTTATTTATGAGATTAGTATGTGGTACAATTGAAAAATACTTTCATTTACTCATATTAATCTTCGCTATTTTAGCCTTTATAAAACCTGAATTATTTTTTTGGGTAAACCCATATATAAAACAAATTTTAGGAGGCATCATGTTTTGTATGGGTGCCACATTAAGATTCACAGATTTTAAAAAAATCATAAAAACACCTAAATTAATTTTTGTTGGTGTCTTGTTACAGTATACATGTATGCCAGTGTTGGCATACATCATATCAAAAGGCCTACAACTTCCTATTGAGCAGTTAATAGGAATGGTTATAGTTGGGTGCTGTCCAGGAGGAACAGCTTCAAATCTCATCACATTTTTATCTAAAGGAAATGTGGCATTATCAGTAACTTTAACTATTTGCTCAACTATGATGGCACCTTTTTTAACCCCAATAATTCTTTATGTTTTATTGGCTGAAGAAGTACCTATTGATATTTTGATACTTATGAAAAGTATTTTCTGGATTGTTATTTTTCCAATAGTAGATGCTTTATTTATCAGACATTTTTTTGAAAGACAGTTTCAAAAAATCGCATTTGTATTTCCAAGTATCGCCATTATTCTTATTTCATTAATTGTTGCATATGTAATTGGTGTTAATAAAAATTTGCTACTTGGTATTCCGTTATTGTTGTTTTTAGCTGTGATACTTCACAATGGGTTTGGATATATTTTAGGTTACTTTATTTCTAAAGGATTACGTTTTTCTGAAAAAGAAGCTAGAACAATAGCTATAGAAGTTGGTATGCAAAACTCTGGGCTGGGACTTACTTTGGCAAATCAATTTTTTAGTGCTGGTGCAGCTTTACCAAGTGCTTTATTTAGCATTTGGCACAATCTTTCGGGTGTTTTTATTGCCAAAAAATGGGCGTCTTCCACTAAATATTAAAAGGTGTTTTAATTGTTTATATCAACAGTTAAACGAAGTTTGACTATTATATAGGAAGTTAAATGTAAATAAAAAAAAATGCGATACTTTACTTTTCAATTATATAATGATCAATTATTTCATTTTCAATAGAAATAAATTTAATATCCATTACATCTTGTGATACTTCTACCAGTAGAGTGCCATAATTTTCATCATAACAAATGCTGTTAAAATCATTTTGGTTTTTAGAGTTTTTATAACAACTACGTTTGCTCTTTCCGCCAAGACCACTTATAACATACACTGGTAATGGATTGGCTATATTTATGTTACGTTCATAAATATGATCGTGGCCGCTTAAGACAAGATCAACACCTTCAAAACCCCATTGCATGCGTACATTATTTCCATGACTGCCACTCGAATACGGAGGGTGATGAAAAAACACCACATTGAATGGCTCTATGGCTTCGGCTAATTTTTTTGTTAACCAACTACGTTGTGATTCTAAATTGAAATTACTGTCGATGGCATAAAAATGAACTGGTCCCCAAATAAAATCATAATAAACTTCGTTTCCTGGCAATGTAAAATAATTCAGATATGGAATTCGATTATTGCTGTTCTCGTAATCATGGTTTCCTAAACTAGGAAAGAATCGGTTGAGACTTTCTTCAAACGCCTGACCTTTACATTGCTGATCAATTGGTGCATCGAAATTATAAATGTAGATGCAGTAAAATTTTCCAATATGCTCGTTTAGTGTATATGTACTACCATTTGGGTAATTATTGTCGCCAAGGGTAATGATAAAATCGGGATTTATAGAATGAACTAATTCGGCAACCTTGGCTTCATTATTACTACCATCTCCATAATCTCCAAAAGCAGCAAATCGTATGTTATTAGCATCAATGTGAATATTTATTCCAGGAGGATCTATTAAATCAATAGTTGTGCAACTAAATAAATAGATCGTGCAGATATAACAGATAAACAATCGCATGATTTAATTTGAAATTGGAGTAAATAACTAGATCAAGGAATTAAACAAAGCTATCCTAAATTTACAAATTTGTGAAACAAAATCAAACACATGGAAAAACTGTTGTTTAATCCAATTGTTCGGTTAGTTTTTTAAACGTTTTTTTGGCGTCTTTACCTTCGTATAAAATATCATAAACTGCGTTTATAATAGGCAAGCGTGTATTCTTTTTATTCTTTTCATTAAGTAGTTGTGCACTTTTGGTTGCATAGTAACCTTCAGCAACCATATTCATTTCCATCATGGCGCTTTTTACTGTATAACCTTTACCAATCATGTTGCCAAACATTCTGTTTCTGGAAAAAGTAGAATAGCCAGTTACCAACAAATCGCCTAAATAAGCAGAGTTGTTAATGTTACGTTTCATTTTATGCATCTTTTTAATAAAACGCTTCATTTCTCTTATAGCATTACTCATAAGTACACTTTGAAAATTATCACCATAGCCTAAACCATGTGCAATACCAGCAGCAATAGCATAAATGTTTTTTAGCATTACGGCATATTCAACTCCGATAATATCATCACTGATTTTAGTTTTTATATAGTCACTGGACAAAACATCAGCAATGTTTTGAGCCTTTTCTGCATCAGCACAAGATATGGTTAGGTAAGATAAACGCTCCAAAGCAACCTCTTCAGCATGACATGGTCCAGCAATCACTGCAATATTTTCAAAGGGTACTTTGTAGATATCATGAAAATGTTCGCCAACAAGTAAGCCAGATTCTGGCATAATTCCTTTTACAGCAGAAACAATTATTTTTTTTGAAATATCTGTAGTGAGTTTTTCTAATTCAGAGTGAATAAAAGCTGAAGGAATTACAAAAATTAAGACATCAGCATAGTTAACAGTTTCATTTATATTGTTACTTAATTTTAATTGATTTAAATTAAATTCAACTGAACTTAAATAATTAGGATTATGCTGTTCTTTAAGCAAGTGTTCTTTGGTATAAACGCTTCGCATATACCAGCCTACTTCATCTAAATTTTCGCAAAGCATCTTAACTATAGCAGTTGCCCAACTACCAGCACCAAAAACGGCATACTTTAAATGAGAGTCCATAAAATATAATTATACCATTCAAAAATACACAAAATAATAAAGACAAAGTGCTCTATAGAATTTAAGGAATTCATTTTTGGCACAGGTTTTGAAAAGAATATAATGAATGATAAAACTTTGGTGTATGAAAACGATAAAATTACTTACAGGATTTGCTCTAATAGCAACACTTTTTACTTCTTGTTATACAGAAGTTATAGTTGACGATTATTATGATGATTATAACAATCCGCCGGCAATCACAGTAAATCAACTTTTAAATTCCTACGAGCTTTGGTATATAGACATTAATCAGACGTCTGGTTATGGAAGTACTCCATTTATGGAAATTGCTTTCACATTGTCTTTTAGGAATGGAATCTTATATGCAAACAATAATTTGGTTGGGATAGGTAGTCAAGGCAATGGTTTTGGAATTCCTGTAGGCGATTATGAAGCATATGATATGATTCTAGACGTATACCATGATATTGATGGATATCAAACCTTTGATGTCTACCAAATTGATAACAATACCATTGAGCTTTATAATCCTTATGAAGATACTTCATACTTTTTAGATGGTTACCAAAGAAGTAATTTTGACTATGACTATGTGTTTTATGACAATATTCATTATTTCTTACAGGAATATGAAGCATGGGAAAAAACGTATACCAGCAATTATGGTGCATTGAACGAATTTGATAATGAAAACTATTTACAGTTTTTAGCTGGTGGAGATGATATAACCTTTAGAAGTTCTCAAGATTTACCAGGAACTTCAGTAGGAAATATTTACTGGGATTATACTGGAATTTATGGTGTAGGAGATGTAGCTAATAACATGTATTTGAAAACATTGACACTAGATTATGATTATTTTGCAAATGAATATTTTGAATTAGATATTATTAATGATGGTAAAATAGAGTTGTACCATCCAGATTCAGGTACTGCTTATGAGTTTACAGGAAGAGGCTATATTCAGTATATGAAAAGTGCAAATACAAAAGACAAAACAGAAACTCAATCTAATGTGCTGAAAAAGCGTAAGCAAAGAACGCCTAAAAAAGAAAACATTAGAGAAAATACAAGAAAGCAATAAAAATTTTGGTTGGTTAGTTAGTTTAGAAACTGTTGAGGAATTCTTTTCTTGGCAGTTTCTTTTTTTATGTGACTTTTTGGTTTTACAGTGTCTAATTAGTATAACAATTTATAATGACAAAATCATAGTAAATCATTAAATTTGAATAGTTAGTTAATCTTAATAATTTAAAACAAAACACAATGGGAGTATTTTCATTTATTAAAAATGCAGGCGCTAAAATTTTTGGCATTGGAAAAACTGATGCTAAAGAAGCTGCAGAAGTTGTCTCAACTGAACTAAAGGCAGAAACCGCAGCAGCAGCAAAACTTGAAGAAACAATTAACGACTTGCAATTACAAGTTGAGAATTTAGATATTCATATTGATGATGATAAAGCAACAATCACGGGAGCAGCTTACGATCAAGCGACCAAAGAAAAAGTAATATTGGTAGTTGGTAATTCTAATGGTATTGCAATGGTTGACGACCAAATGACAGTAGAACATGAAGAGCCTGAAGCACAATTCCACACTGTAGTAAGTGGTGATACTTTAGGGAAAATCGCAAAAACATATTATGGCAATGCCATGAAATATCCTGTAATCTTTGAAGCAAATAAGCCAATGCTTAAAAATCCAGATTTAATCTATCCTGGTCAGGTATTAAGAATCCCTACTTTAGATTAAGCATTCTACTTATCTTAATAAAAAAAGCAGCACATTTAAGCGACCTTTTTATTTTTTATAAAAATTCATTTCGTCCAGATATTGCCATACATGTTCAGGCAATAATGGTCTAATGTTTTTACCTTCCTTAATAGCTTTTCTTATAAAAGTTGAAGAAATCTCCATAATTGGTGATTTTATAAAATGTACCTTTTCATGGTCAACAAATTCAGACTCCACTTTACCTTTTGAGATTCTTGGATAGATATATACATCATGATTTTCCAGGATAATGTTATAATTTTTCCATTTATGAAAACTCCTTAAATTGTCTTCTCCCATGATGATAGAAAATGCATACTCTGAATATTTTTCCTGCAAATAGGTCAATGTATTTATTGTATAATTAGGTTGAGGTAACTTAAACTCAATATCACTGACTCTCAATTTCGGATAACTTTCCAATGCACGATCTACCATTTGATAACGGTGGTTATTATCTAGTAACGATGATTTTTTTTTAAATGGACTATGAGGTGTTACCACAAACCAAACCTGATCAAGACCACTATATTCTGCCAAATGATTGGCAATGACCAAATGACCTATATGAATTGGGTTGAATGTTCCAAAGTATAAACCAATTTTCATTGTTGTTTTTTCAATCTTTATTTAAAAAATCTGAAACCAAGGTTTCGGATTCAGATAAAGCAACGTCTAAATTGCCATTTTCTACAATCACATCAAATAAAGGAGCTGTTGCCAGTTCTGCAGAGGCTTTAGCAATTCTCATGTTTATCTTATCATTACTTTCCGTTTGTCTTTTCTTCAATCTAATTTTAAGCTCATCTATACTAGGTGGCTTAACGAAAACAGCAAGTGTTTCTTTTGGAAATTTCCGTTTTATTCTTAAACCACCAGAGACATCAATATCAAAAATAACATGTTTGCCTAATGCCCAAATGCGTTCAACTTCACTCTTTAATGTACCATAAAAATTATCTCTATAAACTTCTTCCCATTCTAAAAATTCTCCATTTTTTATTTTTTGTTTGAATTCTTTTGAAGACAAAAAATAGTAATCTTTTCCATCTACTTCCTCACCTCTTCTTTCGCGAGATGTGGCAGAAATGGAAAATGCTAAATTCAGTTTTTCTATTCCTAATAAATGTCTTACAATAGTTGTTTTACCAGAGCCTGAAGGTGCAGAAAATACAATTAGTTTACCACTACTCATTATAATACATTTAGAAGTTGTTCTTTTATTTTTTCAAGCTCATCTTTCATTTGTACAACCAATTTCTGCATTGGAGCGTAGTTACTTTTTGAACCAATAGTGTTAATTTCCCGACCAATTTCCTGACAAATGAAACCTAATTTTTTTCCATTTGAATCAACCGAATCTATAGACTTTGTAAAATAATCTAAATGATTTTTTAAACGTACTTTTTCTTCGGTAATATCAAATTTTTCGATGTAGTAAACAAGTTCTTGCTCGAATCTATTTTCATCGTACTTTTCTTTAAGTTCTTCAATACCTTTTCTCAATCTTTCTCTAACGCCTTCAACTCTTTCAGGATCCATAGTTATGACATCTTCAAGCAGTCTATCAATATTCTTAATTCTTATCTTAAAATCTTGTTCAAGTACTTTACCTTCATCTAATCTATATTTGTTGATGCTTTCTAAAGCTGAATTTATTTCATTTCTAATAGACTTCCATTCGTTTTCATCTATTTCAGATTTTTCTGTATTCAACGCATCTGGAAACCTTACGGCCATTTTAAGCAACTCTGTGTCGTTTCCATCTACAATTTTTTTCAGATCTTTAATATATTGTCTTACAACAGGAGCATTGATCTGTGTTGAAGTTTCTTCTCCAGTAATTTCTACATATATTGATAAATCAACCTTACCTCTAACAAGTTTTTCAGCAATTAACTTTCTAATGTCAAGTTCTTTTTCTCTGTACATAGAAGGCATTCTCACGTTTAAATCGAGATTCTTACTATTAAGAGATTTAATTTCTATTGTAATTTTTTTTGTTGGTAATTGTAATACAGATTTACCATAACCTGTCATAGAATGTATCATAAACCTTTTTTAAAAGTTGTACAAAGCTAAAAAATTAAACCTTTAGTTTGGGCTTTTTACTTACCAAATATACTCCAGCAAAAATAACCATGGCAGTTATAATCTTTAATGAATCTAACGAGTCTGCACCAATAATAACTGCATAAAGGATGCCTATAATTGGCTGTAAATAAATAAAAACGCTCAATGTGGATGCTTTTAATTCTTTGAGTGCGTAAATATTTAACAAATACGTTAAAAAGGTAGTTCCAACCACTACAAAACACATTTTCCAAATGGCTTCAAATGGAAGTGATGACCACTCAACCTCTGAAAACTCCGATATTGCTATTGGAAAATTTATAAAAACACCAATTAAAAAAAGCCATTTCATTATTGTAAACGGATGATATTTGACAGTGAGAGGTTTTACTAAAATTAGATAAAGCCCATAAGTTGCACTATTTACAACAAAAAGCATATTTCCAAGAGGAATATTAGGTGCATTTTGTTGTGTTTCGGCACTAAAAAAGATTAATGCCAAAGCACCAGTAAACCCAAGCGCTATTCCAAAATACCTTATTAAAGTTATTTTTTCCTTAACTATAAGAGCTGACATTAAAAACACTAAAATTGGGGAAACTGTAATTATTATAGAACTATTTACAGGAGTAGAAAGGCTTAATCCTTTAAAAAAAGCAAGCATATTTATTCCCATCCCGAAAAAGGCACAAACAAAAAGTCGTTTCCAGTCTCTAATAGCAATTTTTTCTTTTGGTCCAAAGAATGAAATAGACCAAAATAAAATGGACGCACCAATAACTCTTAATAGAATTATCCCAAAAGGTTTTATATAAGTTGGCATTAACCCTTTGGCTATGGTATGATTTAATCCATAAATAGTTGTAGCTATTAAAGCAGCTAGGAATGCAAGTGTTCTATTGCTCATTCACACATAATTTTGCGGCATGAACTACATCTTTATTATTTCCAATAAAAATAGAATTGTTATATATAATAACAGGTCGCTTTAAAAATGTATAATGATGTAAAATATAGTGTTTATAATCTTTTTCGGTTAAGGATATATTTTTTAAATCCATTTCTTTATAAAGCTTGGCTTTACGACTGAAAAGGTCTTCATAACTTCCCGAAAGTTCTTTCATTTCTTCTAATTGCTGGACGGTAATTTCTTCAGTTTTAATATCCTGTAAAATATAATCTGAAGGAAGATTCAGTTCTTTCAAAATCCTAACACAAGTACTGCATGTTTTTAAATAATATACTTTTTTCATTTAGTTGAAATTTAAATAAGATGAAATCTCATTATAAGGTATTGTAAATTGAATAATTCCTGTAGAATAAGGGGCAACCTCATAGCCATTGTAAAGCATTATAATGCCTTCATCTTCAAAACCAATATTTTGAGGAAGTAAAAATTCGTCAGCATTAAATATTTCTGAATCATTTTCAGCTATAAAATCTTCAAAATAAGGTTTCGCAATAGACTTTACAGACTCAATATTATTAAAAAGTTTGTCATTTTCTAATAGCAAACCTGTTTTGGAGTCAAAATTCAAAAATGAAATAGTCAGAATGCCATGAGCACCACCAGTATTAAGGTAAGAAGAAATAGCAATACTTATAATCTCTTGAGATTGATACATTAAATCACCATCTATCTGTGCTTTCCATTCCTGCGCACTGCCAGGAAAATCTTTTTTAAAAGCAATGAACTCATTATTAAAAAACTGAATCTGTTCTTCAAGACTTTTTTTGGAATTTAAATTTTCTTTGCCAAAATTTAAGCTTTGAGATATGGTATGAGTAATTGTTTTATTAATAGTATTTGAAATAATATTATTACCTTCTGCTTTAGGAATATTAATACTTACGATTGAATTTCCTTCTGCAGTAATTTCAACCTCTTTGAATGTAATTTTTTCTTCTGTGACACATGAGGTAAAAATTAAAAAAAGACCTAAAAAGAACGTATATAAATAAAATTTCATGGATTTGTTAAAGAGGATATAAAGGTAAATATTGTATTTGAATACACCGAATTAAAGGCTACTTTTGTTGCAAATAGTTATAAGATGAAATTTAATACTAAAACCATTCATGGAGGACAAGAATACGACAAGGCTTATGGTTCCGTTATGCCTCCTATTTATCAAACTTCTACATACGCTCAAAGCACTCCTGGAGGGCATAAAGGCTATGAGTACTCAAGGTCACAAAATCCAACCAGACATGCTCTTGAAAAAGCTTTTGCCAGTATTGAAAATGGAAATTATGGTTTGGCTTTTGGTTCGGGATTAGCAGCAATTGATGCTATAATAAAATTATTGAAACCTGGAGATGAAGTCATTTCAACTAACGATTTATATGGAGGCTCTTATAGGTTATTCACCAAGATTTTTTCCGATTTTGGAATAAAATTTCATTTTATCGGAATGCATAATGCATCAAATATTAAAGATTACGTAAATAGCAAAACAAAACTTATTTGGGTTGAAACACCAACCAATCCAATGATGAATATTATTGACATTAAAGCAACTGCTGAAATTGCCAAAAGGCACAACATTCTTTTGGCAGTTGATAATACCTTTGCAACGCCTTATTTGCAGACTCCTCTTGATTTAGGAGCAGACATTATTATGCATTCTGCTACCAAATACCTTGGAGGGCACAGTGATGTAGTAATGGGTGCTTTGGTAGTAAAAGATAAAGAATTGGCAGATAAGCTTTATTTTATTCAAAATGCTAGTGGTGCCATATGTGGTCCTCAAGATAGTTTCTTGGTTTTAAGAGGCATTAAAACGTTGCATATTAGGATGCAACGTCATTGCGAAAATGGTAAAGCAGTTGCAGAATACTTGAATTCGCATCCAAAAATTGAAAAAGTTTATTGGCCAGGTTTTGAAAATCATTCAAATCATGAAATTGCCAAATCACAAATGAAAGATTTTGGTGGCATGGTTTCCTTTGTGACTAAAGGCAATAATTATCAAGATGCTATTAAAATAGTTGAAAACTTAAAAATATTCACTTTGGCAGAATCACTTGGAGGTGTAGAATCACTTGCAGGACATCCAGCAAGTATGACGCATGCAAGTATTCCTAAAGAAGAACGAGAAAAAACAGGCGTTGTAGATGCTTTAATTAGATTAAGTGTAGGTATAGAAGATATAGATGACTTAATTGCAGATTTGGAACAGGCTATCGATTGATAAATAGGCTAATCTAGATAATAGATATAACCAAAATTTAACCAAATCAACCAATCATTAAATTTATTAAACTCTTTTAACTCATGGTTAAAACCATCTACCCAATCACTAAAATATAGTTGCCATCTTAAATCAAGCATTAAATCTGAAAGAGGTCCAAGCTTATACCTAACACCAACACTAGTTACCATAGACCAACTGTCTCCCTTATCTAAATCAATAGGGTATTTTCTGGTTTCACCTGCTGGGACAGGAGGCAGAAATCGGTCATCTGCATACCAATATGAATATATATTATTGGGATTGAAAACATTTTTATCTCCATAATCTGTACTGGCTTGTGGCGAATACGAAGTATAATGAATACCCAAACTCACAAATGGGGCAAATCTATAAGCAAACCCTTGAAAAGACCTAATACTTTTCGGAAAATACTCTAATTGCGTACCAATATCAAAATTTTCTGCCACACCATGATGAGCTCTTAATTTATCTGCATTTACACTCGTTTTATTTGGCGCAACCCATCGTCCAAAATGGTCAAGATTGGTGTAATTCCAAGAGACTTCATTACGCAATTTAAAATGATCATTAAAATATGTATCTGTAGAATAGCAATTACAATCTGCACGATAAGAAAAATTGATA
>DATGBV010000219.1:0-4556 GCA_035312485.1 Flavobacteriaceae bacterium
GAACAAATCATACACATCGGGTTAAAAACATTAAGCTATTTAAAAAGCAGTTGTTGCTTTGGAGTCAACAATTTGATGAAGTGGTTTGGCTGGATTCTAATCATCACAATCAAAAATTCTCAAATTATGATGCTGTACTGGCTGTTGACGCATTAACAAGTATTCAAACTGATTTTCATGGAGCGTTTGATAGTTTAAAAGAATATCAATCAGCTACAAACGATTGGATTTTTGGGTATTTGTCTTATGACCTAAAGAATGATATAGAGAATTTAGAATCCAATAACTTTGATGGATTGCATTTTCCTGATTTGTACTTTTTTCAACCAAAAAAACTGTTTTTGATAAAAGACAATAGTGTTGAAATTCAATACTTAAAAAATATTGAAGATGAAATAAAAAATGATTTCAAATCAATTCGCCATTGTGGAGAGGAACAACATGACAAGACATCTAGTGAAATCAAAATCAAACTCCGCATCCACAAAGACGAATATTTTGAAAAAATAGACTTACTGCAATCTCATATTCATAGAGGAGATGTATATGAAGCCAATTTTTGCCAAGAATTTTATGCAGAAGATACGAGTATAAACCCAGTTGAAACCTATTTGAAATTAAATTCTATTTCTAATTCGCCTTTTGCAACTTTTTTGAAATGTCATAATAAATATGTCTTGTCTGCATCATTAGAACGTTATCTAAAAAAAGAAGGGAACACAGTAATTTCCCAACCCATAAAAGGAACTGCAAAACGTGCAGAACACGAAGATGAAGATGATCTGTTAATCCAAGAACTAAGATTAGATGAAAAAGAGCGTAGCGAAAATATCATGATTGTGGATTTAGTTCGAAACGATTTATCAAGAATTGCAGTAAAAGGTAGTGTAAGGGTTGAAGAGCTTTGTAAAGTGTACTCGTTTAAACAGGTACATCAAATGATATCTACTGTTGTTGCAGAAGTTGAAGATGCTATAGATCCAATAGATATTCTTAAAGCAACCTTCCCAATGGGAAGCATGACTGGTGCACCAAAAATTTCAGCAATGAAAATTATTGAACATCTTGAAGAAACCAAGCGTGGAGTGTATTCTGGAGCCATTGGTTACTTCAATTCAAAAGGAGATTTCGATTTTAATGTGGTTATTCGTAGTATTTTATATAACGAAACAAATCAGTATGTTTCATATTCTGTTGGTGGAGCAATTACAGCAAAAAGCAACCCTTTAAAAGAGTACGAAGAGTGTTTGGTAAAAGCAAAAGCAATGCGTGAAGTGTTGGAAAATTAGTTAAAAGTAATAAGAAGTAAGGCATAAGTAATTGTTGTAATTTTGTAATATGAAAAGTTATCGGGATTTAATAGTTTGGCAAAAGTTAGTTGAAATAGAAAAAATGCTAAATTCTTTAATTAAAAAACTTAACAACTAATGCCTTTTTTAATGCCTATTTACTTTAAAGATATTATCGCAAACATTGCTTAATAAATTTATAGAACATATTAATAAAAACCTTTCCTTTCTAAAAGAAAGTAAACTTCTTATTGCAATTTCTGGTGGAATTGATAGTGTTGTTCTTACGCATCTTTGCGTTAAATTCAATTTGAATATTGCATTGGCTCATTGTAATTTTAATTTACGCGGAAAGGAAAGCGATGCAGACGAAGATTTTGTTTTGCAATTAGCCGAAGATTTAGATATTGAAGTTTTTATTGAAAGTTTTGAAACCGAAACCTATGCCAGCCAAAATAAACTGTCAACTCAAATGGCTGCTCGAGAGTTGCGTTACAATTGGTTTCAGGAATTAACAGAACAATTGCATTTCGATTATATCCTAACAGCGCATCATGCAGACGATAATCTTGAAACGTTTTTAATTAATCTCTCTAGAGGTACAGGATTAGAGGGTTTAACAGGTATTCCTGAAATAAATTATAATATAGTAAGACCTTTATTAAAATTTACAAGAGAAGATATTAAGACTTTTGCTAAAGAAAATAAATTATCTTGGCGTGAGGATAGTAGTAATGCTTCAACCAAATATTTACGAAACAAATTACGCCACGAGGTTGTACCTAGGTTAAAGGAAATCAATCCTCAATTATTGCAAAATTTTGAAAATACCTTACAACATCTTCAGCAAGCAAATAATATTGTAGAAGATAGGATAGAACAGGTGTCAGATAGTATTGTTAAGTATATTTCTGAAAATGAAATTCATTATAGTATTGCAGAAATCCAAAAACTAAACAACCCAAAGGCATATCTCTACGAGCTTTTAAAAGAGTATAATTTTACCGAATGGAAAGATGTTTATCACTTACTAGAAGCACAATCAGGTAAATACGTATTGTCGGCAACACATCGATTAATAAAAGATAGAGAAACTTTGATTTTATCTAAAATAAAATCTCCAAATCAAGAAACTATAAGTATTTCTGAAGAAGCAAAACATATAGAAACTCCAATAGGAATATTAAATTTAGAACCAATTGAACAAATAGATAAATCGGGCAAATCATCAATTTATGTTGATAAAGATTTGTTAAAATTTCCGCTTAACGTAAGACAATGGAAAAAAGGCGACTATTTTTACCCTTTCGGAATGCAAGGTAAAAAGAAGTTGAGTAAATTTTTTAAGGACGAAAAATTATCATTGCTTGAAAAAGAAAATATATGGTTATTGTGTTCTGAAAACAACATTGTTTGGATTATCAATAAGCGTCCAGACAATCGTTTTAAAATAACTAAAGACACAAAAAAAATTGTTAAGATTACATTGCAATGAATAAATATTTAGCTTCAATTTTTATAGTATTTCTTTTTTTAACTTCAAGTTTGAATGCACAGATTTTTGACCCAGTAAAGTGGTCATCTTCTGTTGAAAAAATTTCTGAAACGGAATACACACTTATTTTTACTGCTGAAATTGAACCACATTGGCATGTGTATTCTCAAGTTATAGAAGGCGATGATGGACCTTTACCTACAGAGTTTAATTATCACAATCAAGACGGAAATTATGAATTAATTGGAGAGACATCAGAGCCAGATGTAAAACCATACTTTGATGAGGTTTTTGACATGGAAATCAAATTTTTTGAGAATGAAGCTATTTTCAAACAAAAAATAAAACTGCTTAATTCTCATGTCACCGAGATTTCTTCTGATGTTTTTTTCATGGTTTGTGATGATGAACGATGTTTAGCACCAACTACGCATGAATTCTTAACTTCTTTAATTGGAGAGAATATTGTAAAAAGTGTTGTAGAAACTGTTGATGATAAGAGTTTAGAACTTTCTAAACAACTGGATCTCAATATTTCAGGAAAAGAAAATTTTAAAATAGAAGAGGTTTCAGAAAAGAGTAATTTAACCATATTTATTCTTGGCTTTTTAGGAGGCTTAATAGCATTATTGACACCTTGTGTTTTTCCCATGATTCCTCTAACGGTTTCCTTTTTCACGAAAAGCGCAAGTAACACACAACAAGGAATGGCAAATTCCATATTATATGGTTTTTTCATTTTATTAATTTATGTTGTTTTAAGTATTCCGTTTCATGTGTTGGATTCATTGGATCCAGAAATTCTTAATAATATTTCAACCAATGTAACTTTAAACATTCTGTTTTTTATCATCTTTTTGGTATTTGCATTTTCGTTTTTCGGATATTTCGAGTTAACACTTCCTGCCTCTTGGAGCAATGCACTAGATAGTAAGGCAAACAAGATAGGGGGTTTTATAGGTATATTTTTTATGGCCTTAACTTTAGCCATAGTATCTTTCTCATGTACTGGACCAATATTAGGTACATTGTTAGGTAGTTCTTTAACATCAGATGGCGGAGCTACGCAATTAACGCTTGGCATGAGTGGTTTTGGCTTGGCGTTGGCATTGCCTTTTACATTATTTGCTATGTTTCCAAAATGGTTAAATTCTTTACCAAAATCCGGAGGCTGGCTAAATACTGTGAAAGTAGTATTAGGGTTTATAGAATTGGCTTTAGCACTTAAATTTTTATCCAATGCAGATTTAGTTGAACATTGGGGACTTTTAAAGCGTGAAGTTTTTATTGGTCTTTGGATTTTAATTGGACTAGGATTGGTTCTGTATTTATTTGGAAAAATAAAGTTTCCGCATGATGGTCCTATCAAAAAATTAAGTTTTGGTAGAATTTCTTTTGCGGTTTTAATTTTGGCTTTTGTTGTGTATTTAATTCCAGGTTTAACCAATACTAAAGCTGCTAATTTGAAGTTGTTGAGCGGTTTTCCACCACCTTTGCCATATAGCTTGTATGATAAGAATTCAGAGTGCCCTTTAGATTTAAATTGCTATAAAGATTTAGATGAAGGACTTGTAGCCGCTAAAGCAGAAAATAAACCAATTATGTTAGATTTTACAGGTTGGGCTTGTGTAAACTGTCGAAAAATGGAAGAGCATGTTTGGAGTAAGGCCAATGTCTTCAATTTACTAAATGACGAGTATATTATAATTTCACTTTATGTTGATGATCGTAGAGAATTACCAGAAGACGAACAATTTAAATACCAAAAACTT
>DATGBV010000220.1:0-2181 GCA_035312485.1 Flavobacteriaceae bacterium
ACCAGGTATTAGCGGCACTAATTTTCATTTGGCGGGAAGTCAAATATTATTGCCCATTGGAAAACTAGAAGATTCAAATATTTATAATATAAAAATCATCGATGCACCATTAGATTGGAACTTCTACTCGTCTTTTAGCAATACACCTTTAGATATGAGTTTTACAGGCAGCTATTGGTCAATATTAACTACCGCTTTTGGTGGTGGTAGTCAAAGAATGATTTCATTTAAAATTGACGACAAACCAGTATCGGTATTCATACAGGGCGATTATGATAATATTGATGAAACCACACTTATTTCTGAAATTAAAAGTTTAGTGAACTATCAAAGAGATTGGACCAAGGATTATACCCAACCTTATTATACGATTAGTCTCTTGGAAAGAGAGAATGGCTTAAACGGTACTGCACCTGGCAACCTATTTGTTTGTTTCGTTGATACAAATGCTACAGAAAATCAGGTGCTTAAGGTTATTTCACACGAAATGTTTCATTATTGGTTGCCAAACAAAGTACAGATTGAAACAGAAAATCAGGAGTCTGATTTAAAATACGCTTGGCTGTACGAGGGATTTACAGAATATTTTTCAAGAAAAATCTTGTACGAAATGAATATGCTATCACTAGATGAATATATTGAAACCTTCAACACAGATATCTTTCTAATCGCTAATAATGAACAAGCAAATATTAGTTATGAAAAATTACTGGAAAGAAGGGAAACCCAAGGTTTGAGCACTAACCTGCATAAATTATCTTACCACAGAGGCAATTTAATGGCACTTAAATGGGAATCGGATATCAATAAATTCAATTCAAATTTTACTTTAAAACAATTTTTTCTTGAGGTGTTAGGTGTGTGCGATAAGAATGATGGTAGGATAAAATTTGATGATTTTATAAAAATTGGTAAGAAATACGGTGTTGATATAAGAGCAGATTATGAAAAGTATATTATTAGCGGAGAATCTATTGATATTCCTAAAGACATATTTTCAGAAACTCATAAATTGAAAACAGTTGATGTGACGTCTTTCGACAGAGGATATGAACTTAAGAAAGGTAAAACATGGAAACTTAAAAATATCAAGAAAAAATCCAATGCTTATAAAGCTGGTTTAAGAAACGGTATGCACTTTATAAGCTCAAAAAACGCATATATTTTCAGAACTTCATGGCTTCCAAACAAGCCAATAGAGATTGAAGTTAGATTAAAAAACGGAGAAGAAAGAACCTTTAAGTTTTTACCCGAGGGAGAAGTTATTGTTCTGGAACAATTCATTAAGAATTAATGCATTGTAACACACAAAACTAAAATCCTTCAAATTGAGACAAATCCTTTCTTGAACCAACATTCAATTTAGAATAAATGCTGTTAACATGACTTTTAACGGTACTTACTTCTATATGAAGCATGTCTGATATCTCTTTGTTTCGTTTTCCGTTTATTACCAGATCCAACACTTCCTTTTCCCTAATAGACAAGGAATTTATTAAGGATTGTTTCTTCTTTGTACTGTATAATTTTTGAGACTTTAATAAAGCTAAAATAAAAATAGGAACAGAAGCAATTAGTATAAAATATAAAAAGTAGGTATAGGTATTATTGGTTATGGGATAAACCTTAAGATACGGGTGTTCACCCAATCTATTGCAAGTATTATTGATTGAAGCTTCTATTTGTTCTTTATTGAATCCAAAATCTGCTGAATGAGCCGAATAAATTGCGGGAAGCATTAAAGATGTAGTATCAGCATACTTCAATAATTCTTCGGCTGCATTCTTCCTTAAGGCTATTTTATTGTCAGACCCAATAGTATTTTTATCTAATTCATTCCATTTTTTTGCAATTGCCAATATTTCCAGCATTCTGTTGTTTAAATAACTATTTTGAGAGCTAAAACTTGTCAAAATTGTAATAGAATCATTAGCTGAATAGTGGATGACATCTTCACTATCTATAGCTAAAAAGCAATGATTTTCATCTTTTGTGCCAATTATTAGACTTGCGATTGGGTCTGTGGTTTTGCTTGCATGTAAACGTACTAAATAATTATACTCTCTATGAGGCAAGGATAATTCCCAGTTGCCTTGCTCATCAATTTTGCTTTGTGCGATAATCAAATGTTCTGATGATTTATATAAATCATAAAACGATTCCACATAACTCGCATAAATC
>DATGBV010000221.1:0-2141 GCA_035312485.1 Flavobacteriaceae bacterium
AAAGACCAAAAGAACCTAGATGCGATTAAAGATGTTGTAGAGAGAGTTCATAAGATTACTATCCTTGGATACCAACTTTTAAAAGCTTATGTACTCCATGTAACTCCTAACATACCTATGATAAGTAAGGAGTTTATAAAAGCTTGCTTACAAGTGGTATCTAAGCCAAAAAGGAAAAGTAACCCTATAAAATTTGAGGAGTACAAAAAAATTTCAGAATTTTATGATAATCATTTCATACGCACTGTTGTTAGTGAGAAACCTTCAAGATACCAAATTGACCAAATACTAACCTATACAGCTACATCTATGAAGACTGCGGTAGAAAATAACATTAAAATGCACTTTGTCAAGAGATTATACTCTTATGTTAATGTAATGCTAAATCCTGATAAAGACAAAGAAATTAAAAAGAAGTTGAATGCAGTTAAGAGCGATTTACTAAACGAGACTTTGAAGTCTGACTTGATATACCATGAGTGGATTAACAAACAAAGAGAAATACTAAAACTACCTGAACTTGACGATCATCATCACGCTTATAATATTAAAGTATCCCCACTCTTATATTTACCTTGTATGTTTCGTATGAATAATGAATTAGAAAGATTAGAAAAAAAGATGTTTCATTGCTTGCCATTGAGAAATAGTATTGTGCCCAAATACACTTGTATAGATACTAAGATGATTGAAAACTTATTTCATTCAGCAGCTACAAAAAGATCACACAATGATAATACAAAAGGGACTGATGGAAAGAAAAACACACAGGCATATAATAGTGCTATATGGAAAACCATCTTTGATGCCAAGGTATTTAGAAAGGCTAAAAAGGGATATTCATTTGGTCATATGATTTTCACAGACGGAATTGGGATGTCTGTATTGTTTAAGAAAGAAAGTAAAGAGAACAAAAAACAGCGGGGCCAGAGCCAGGATATAAATACGATTGATGAGTTTCTTTATATGGAACAACTTAGCAAACCTGATCTTGAATACCTAAAAGAAAACAAATTAGTTTATATTGATCCAAATAAAGGGAACCTTATTTATTGTATTGATGATAATAATAAAACATTTAGATACACAAGAAAACAAAGAGTAAAAGAACAACAATCACAAAAACATAAAAGGGCTCTCGAACGGTACAAACATAAAACAAAAATAATAGAAGAAGAAACAAAGTTGTCAGAAGAAAACAGCAAAACAACAAATTATGAGAAGTTTATGCAATATCTAAAAGTTAAAAATGAAATCAATTACAAGCTATTCGAGGCGTATAAAGCTGAATTTATTAGAAAGGCACAATTTAGAACATATTGTAATACACAACGCTCAGAAATGAAGTTGGTAAGCAATATAAAAAGTGTGTATGGGGAAGAAGGCAAGGAAATCATATTAATGTATGGTGATTGGAATGTAGGATACCAAATGAGAGGTATTAGACCCACCCCAATGATTGGCTTGAAAAGAATGTTACAGAAACATTTTAAAGTCTATAATGTGGATGAATTCAGGACGTCCTGTTTGGATAATAGGACAGAAAAAAGGAATGAGAACGCACGAGTGAAAGATCCTAAAACGAAGAAGACAAAGAAGTTACATGCGGTACTGGTATCTAAAATACCCCATCCTTCATTGGAGAGTACTGAATGTAATAGTTATCAGAATAGGGATCGTAACAGTGTCCTTAATATTAGGAAACTTGTAAAGTGTTTTCTAGAGACATCCTCAAGACCATTGAATTATGTTCGTGGAACTGATGTTTGTCCAGAAAACAAAGGAAAATCTAAAACCTTTTGCGCATCAAAAGTACCTAAAAAGCGTAAAAGGAAGGACGTGACCGTGACCCATAAAGGAGTAAAAACGTCCATCTTAAATGATACAGGCCTGCGGTGCGGTAACCATATTAAAGGTAGACCCGCATACGAACATCTAGGAGGTTTCTCGAAGATCCATTCAAAGAACAAATTGAATCGGTCTTTCAACCTCCTAAATTTCTAAACCCTGTATAAAAACAATTATTATTGGTAAACCACAAGTATGGACTTCAGGCGCCATAGGTGGGAACAGTCCAAACATTATATCTGCTAAGGTATCAATACCTGCAACTTTCACAAACGGGGTACAAATAAGTCCTT
>DATGBV010000222.1:0-11666 GCA_035312485.1 Flavobacteriaceae bacterium
ATTCCATACTAAAGAACGCACAAATTGATAGTTTAAGATTTATTGCAGATAGAGATGCCAGAGCAAAAAGTGGAGCACATGTATATGCTCACCTATGGGATAATGGAACAAATGCTTCAAAGGAATTAGAAAATGTCTTAAAGATTAGAGAGACAGCGATTTCAAATTTTTCTGAAGATAACATCAGAGAAGGCGAAACATATTCAACACTAGAAGATGTGTTTGTGCCTTTATATTTCTTTCATCGTTATCAGACGGAAGCTGTTAGTAAAATAATTGGAGGATTGGATTACAACTATGCAGTAAAAGGAGATGATGAACTCATTGTTGAAACTGTTGAACCTGAAGTGCAGAGAGAAGCTCTTAAGTCTTTACTAAAAACAATTTCGGCTAAAACACTAGCAATACCAGAAAGTAAATTGAAATTATTTCCTCCACGTGTATATGGTTCTTCACGTACTAGAGAGTCTTTTAAAAGTAAAACTGGAGTGGCTTTTGATGCTTTATCTGCTGTTGAAACTGCAAGTGATATGGCTTTAAGTACTTTATTTAATGCTGAACGAATGAATAGGGTTTATGAACAAAGTATTTTTGATAAATCGCAATTAACTGTCAATGAAATTTTTGGAACTGTTTTTTCTGAATCTCTCAAAAAGAAACCAGAAAAAGGGTATTTGGGAGAAGTACAGCAAATGATTAATTTTTCAGTATTAAAAAACATCATGGCAATGTCTTCAACCAATAACTTGTTGCCGCAAGTTCAAGCAATCATTAATTTTGAACTCATGAAACTTAAGGTAGTGTTGCAAATAAGACATATTGATCCTATTGCCATGCTCATGGTAAAGCAAATAGATTCGTATTTGGGTAACCCTTCTGGTTTTAAAGCGGTAGCATCACCAAAAATACCAGATGGTTCTCCAATTGGGAATGATGTTTGTAATTATATTTTGGATTAAAGAGCTGGGTAATTATTGCTGATAGGTAACTTCTACAGAGTGCTTTGTTTCATTACTTCCAGGAGAATAGATAATTCCTTTTAAAGGCGGGCAATCATTATAATCTTTTCCGTGAGAAACTTTGATATGATTATGGTTTGCAAGTAAATTGTTTGTTGGATCAAATCCAATCCATCCAATATTTGGAATGTAAGCTTCTACCCAAGCATGCATTTGTGAATCACCAAAAAAACCATCGCCTTGGTGTAAATAACCTGAAACATATCGTGTTGGGATTTTATTTAAACGCGCAAGAGCAATAAATAAATGCGAAAAATCCTGGCAAACGCCTTGGCGGTTTACAATAATATCATCAAGTAAAGTCTTCACATCTGTGACTGCTGTCTTAAAATGAATATAATTATATACCCACGTATTTAAATCAATTAAATTGTCCATAATTGATTTGCCTTTATCAAATAAATATAGTTTCAGATATTTTTTTGAAAGTCGTGTAAGGCTGGTGTTTGTAAGATAAGATTCGTAATCTGCCTTAAAACCTAATGATTCAACAATTTCATAATCATCTTCAATACTTTCAGATGGTAAAAAACCAAACGGATTTATTTCTTGCTTTATTACTTTAAAATGGGCTTCAACTTTAAAATTTTCAAAGGATTTTTCAGAATATACTCTTATTGCCTGAAAACCAAATCCATTAATAGATTTTTCAATTTTTGAATTGATGGAAGCTATAATATCCATTTTAATTAATTCTTGTGAATCGTTGGTTTCTGGAATAATAATAAACTGCCAAACTGCCTTATGGACTTGTGAATCGTAGAAGTTTTCTGAAATGTACTTTATTGTATATTCAAATGCCATTTATCAAAAAGTGAATGGTCTAAAATAGGTATAATATTATTGGAATTATTAATTAATGATAAAAATATTCTCTTTCAAGCTTTTCACTTATTTCCACTAATGTATCAAGTGTTTTTTCAATGAATTTGTCAACACTTTTCTGAATTTCTTCAACCGTCTTAAATTGATATTGAGAACGCATTTTACCAATAAGAAATGCTGCTGAAGTCTTGTCCCTTAATTCTAGATTATCAAGAATAGTGATATGATAAAATATTTGATTAAGACTGTTTATTACAGATCTTGGACAATTAGGATTTAATACCAAGAATTCCAAAACCGTTAATTGAGTTGGTGGTTTTTTATAGAATCTGCGATTCATATCATACGATTCGCAACATTTAAGCAGGGTAGTCCATTCATAACTATTTTCGATTGGATTTGTGTAACCTCCTGTTGCTTTTTGGGCATCTTCAAATTTGGTTTTAACAATTCTAATGATTTGAGTTGCTCGCTCAATGTTAATGCCTAGCATTATTAGTGCATAAACCTCATCATGAAGTAAGGTTCCTCTTATTTTTCCTCTCAAAATTGCTGTATGTTCAGTAACATTGGTGGTAAAATCATGAAGACCACTTCTTACAAAAATCTCTTTAGGGTAATTCATTACATAATGGTAGAATTTATTGATTGACTCATAAAATTCTGTAGAAATCATATCCCTTGAGCTGTTTGCATTTTCTCTTGCAAATTTCACACATTGATTTATAGAATAATGCTTTTCTGGGTTAAGACCAACGTTATAAAAAACATCTTCTTCTTTTATTTTGGTTTTGTCCTTAACATCATCTCCTACCATTGACATGATAGAATGTAATACAAATTGTCTTGACTGTGATAACTGGTTTGGAGCATCCAACGAAGAAAAATAATTGACATTCATAAAACGAGCAGTATGTTCAGCACGCTCAATATATCGTCCCATCCAAAAAAGATTATTTGCTACTCTTGCTAGCATATTCGATTATTTTTTTAAAACCCAAGTGTCTTTAGATCCGCCACCTTGAGATGAATTAACAATTAAATTTCCTTTTTTTAAAGCCACTCTTGTCAAGCCTCCTTTAAGTACAAATGCTTTTTCTGCACCTAACAATGTAAAGGTCCGAAGGTCTACATGACGCTGTTCAAAGGATTGACTTTCATCAATATAAGTTGCATGAACAGATAAAGACATAATAGGCTGCGCTATGTATTTTCTTGGATTTTCCAAAATGACCTTTTTTACATTTTCTATTTCATCTTTAGTGAGTCTGTTGCCAATAGAAATCCCATAACCGCCAGCCTCATCTACTGGCTTTACCACTAGTTTGTCTATATTTTCAAGCACATACTTTAAGTCGTCCTTTCTACTGCAATGGAATGTAGGCACATTATTTAGTATAGGCTTTTCATTTAAATAATATTTGATGATTTCAGGCATATAGGTATAAATAGCCTTGTCATCCGCAACACCAGTACCAGGTGCATTAACGATGCTAACATTTCCTCTTTTGTATGCAGCAAACAAACCAGGTATACCAATCGCAGAGTCTTCTCTAAATTCTAATGGATCTAAAAAAGTATCGTCAATTCTTCTATAAATAACATCTACTTTTTCAGGACCAGAAATTGTTTTCATGTAAACAAAATCTTTTTCTACAAATAAATCTCTGCCCTCAACAAGTTCTATTCCTAATGTTTTTGCAAGATAAGAGTGTTCATAATAAGCAGAATTATAAATGCCTGGAGTAATTACTACACAATTTGGAACATCAACGCCTTTTGGCTTAACAGATTCCATAATGTCAAGCAAATTTTCTGCATAATTAGTTACCGCATGAATTTTGTAATGATTAAAAACTCCAAAAAGAGCTCTTTTAAGGGCATTCCTGTTGCAGATCACATAGCTAACACCAGAAGGACAACGAATATTGTCTTCTAGGACGTAGTATTTGCCGTCTGAATGCTTTATCAAATCTGTGCCAGAAATATGGTTATAAACGCCACCAGGAGGATCTAAATCGATCATTTGCCTTAAGTAATTGGCCGAAGAACTTATAAGGTCTAATGGTACAATGCCATCTTTAATAATATTTTTTTCATGATATAAATCCCATAAAAATTCATTCAAGGCTTTACTTCGTTGAATAACACCTTTTTCAATGGTGTTCCATTCTTTAGCTTCTAAAATTCTAGGAAACAAATCAAAAGGGAATATCTTTTCTTGGGCTTTTTCATCGCTGTAAACTTGAAACGTAATTCCTTGGTTGAAAAAAGAAGCTTTGGCTTTTTCATTGAGGCTAACAAAATCCTTAATTGAATGATCACTATATAATTCTATAATTTTCTCATAAGTACGTCTTACATTTTTATTCTCATCAAAGATTTCATCATATAAGGCAGTATTATTTTGGTAAGAAGAAAAAATGGGATTTGAATCATTTAATTTCATAAGATGAATTTTTAACAAAATACACAATTTATATGGTATTTCAATTGAAAAAAATTAATTAATAAGACCTATGTTTTATTAAAATAAAAAATAATATTGTGCTAAATTGCCACATTGTTAAGCATTAAAAATAAATATTTAAAGATTTTAGAATAATATGGTTATTGATTTAAGAAGTGATACTGTTACCAAACCATCAAAGAGTATGTTGGAAACAATGCTGCAAGCAGAAGTTGGTGATGATGTTTTTAAGGAAGACCCTACTGTAAATATGTTGGAGGAACGTATAGCTGAAATGTTTGGCAAAAAACAAGCCTTGTTTTTTCCAAGTGGCAGTATGGCAAATCAAACAGCATTAAAGCTTCATACCAATCCTGGTGAGCAGGTTATTTGTGATAAATTTTCTCATATCTATAATTACGAGGCTGGAGGAGCATCATTTAATAGTGGCATATCTTGTAATTTGATTAATGGTGAAAGAGGTATGTTTTCTGCACAGCAAGTTGTAGAATCTGTAAATCCTGATGCTTTCTATTATGCAAAAACCACTTTGGTTGAAGTGGAGAACACTACTAACAAAGGAGGAGGCGCCTGTTGGGATTTTAATGAATTGGTTAAGATAAAGACTGTATGTCAAGAACATAATTTACGTTATCATTTGGATGGAGCACGTATTTGGAATGCCCTTGTTGCCAAAAAAGAAACCACAAAACAATATGGTGAAATTTTTGATACAATCTCTGTGTGTTTAAGTAAAGGTCTTGGTTGTCCTATTGGTTCTGTGTTAATTGGAGATGAACAAATAATGCAAGATGCTATTAGAATCAGAAAAATTTTTGGAGGTAATATGCGTCAAGTAGGTTATTTAGCAGCGGCAGGATTATATGCTTTAGATAACAATATTGAAAGACTGGCCGAAGACCATAGGAAAACAAAAGAAATAGGAAATCTTTTATCAAGTTTGCCAATAATTAAAAAAGTAGAACCTGTTGAAACCAATATTGTCATTTTTGAATTGGACAACTCCATTAATGAAAAAGAGTTTTTAAAAAAACTAGAAGATCAGCAGATTAAAATCATTGGAATGGGAAGTAATAAATTGAGAATTGTCACGCATTTAGATTACACGAATACTATGCATGACAAACTATTAGAAACCCTTAAAAATCTAAAAATCTAAAAATCTACTTAAACATATCCAATCCAGGAATATTTGGCATACCTTCTTTTGCTACTGCAGCCAATTCTGTTTCATTCACTTTTGTAGCTTTTTCAATTGCATTATTAAGTGTTAAAATAAGGTAATCTTCAAGTTGTTCTTTATCAGATAACAATTTATCATCAATGGTAATGGATTTAATTTGCCTGTTTGCTGTTAACGTTACTTGTAATAAATGGTCGTTGCTTTTTTCATCAATTAAAACCGTATCGAGACGTTTTTTTGTATCCTCAATTTTCTTTTGGGCTTCTTTAAGCTTACCCATCATATTCATCATATCTCCAAACATAACTTTATAAGTTTTTATTCATCACAAAATTATTTAATTTTTCTATTTTTGAAACCTTAAAACTCAAGAATAAATATACTTTCGTTTGAAATATTCAATTTCTCCTCCCAAAGCAAAACAAATCCCAACTAATCTTGTTAAACATGACGATGTAAGAGTTGATGATTTTTATTGGTTAAATCAGCGAGAGAATCCAGAAGTCATAGACTACTTGAAGAAAGAAAACGAGTATCTTAAAAACCAGATGTCTCATACCGAAGAGTTTCAAAAAACTTTATTCAAAGAGATGAAAGGCAGAATTAAAGAAGATGATACAACGGTTCCTTACAAGTTAAACGGTTATTGGTATTTAACGCGTTATGAAAAAGGTAAAGATTATCCAATATATTCACGTAAAAAAGAAACTCTAGATGCTAAAGAAGAAATTCTTTTTGATTGTAACGAAATGGCAAAAGGGCATGCTTATTTTAAGCTTGGAAGTATTTCTATTAGTCCTGACAACACTTTAGCAAGCTTTTCAGTGGATACGTTAAGTAGGAGGCTTTACACTATAGAAATTAAAAACTTGGTTACTGGTGAAATTTATCCTGAACGTATATTAAACACTACGGGAAGTTCAGCATGGAGTAATGATAATAAAACACTTTTCTATACACAAAAAGATGTTGAAACGCTTCGTTCTCACAAAATCTTTAAACATCAATTGTTTACACATCCAAATGATGATGCCGAAGTCTACGAAGAAGCAGATGAAACTTTCAACACTTTTGTTTACAAATCTAAATCCAGAAAATATATCATAATTGGTTCAACTAGTACTTTAACATCCGAATACAGAATTTTAGATGCAGACACACCAAATGATGAATTTAGAATATTTCAAAACCGTGAACGTGAGTTGGAATATACCATATTTCATTATGGAAATAGCTTTTATATTATAACCAATAATGATGGAGCGACAAATTTCAAGCTTCAAAAAACAAATGAAAAAAATACAGAAAAAGAACATTGGAAAGACGTTTTGCCACACAGGCCAGATGTTTTGATAGAAGACATAGAAATTTTCAAAGATTATCTTGTCGTTAATGAACGCCAAAATGGTTTAAATAACCTTCGAATCATTAGCTGGAACGGGAATGAAGATTATTATCTGCCTTTTAATAATGAAACCTACACTGTGTCTATTGGAAATAATCCTGACTTTGACAGTGAGGCTTTACGTTATTCCTATAACTCACTAACCACGCCTAGTTCTGTAATTGATTATAACTTCTACACAAAAGAAAAAGAAGTTAAAAAAGAGCAGGAGGTTTTAGGAGGAAAATTTGATAAAAACAACTACAAATCTAAAAGAATTTGGGCAACATCAAGAGATGGAGTTAAAATTCCAATGTCAGTTGTTTACAAAAGAGGAATAAAAAAAAATGGTGAAAATCCATTACTGCTATATGCATATGGTTCTTATGGCCAAACAGTCGATCCGTATTTTTCAAGTGTTAGATTGAGCCTACTTGACAGAGGTTTTATTTATGTGATAGCACATGTTCGCGGTGGAGAATATTTAGGCAGAGAATGGTATGAAAACGGTAAACTTTTGAAAAAGGCAAATACTTTCTATGACTTTATAGATTGTTCAAAATATTTAATAGAGCAAAAATATACATCAAAAGAACATTTATATGCTTACGGAGGCTCTGCAGGCGGATTATTGATGGGAGTTATAGTAAATTTAAATCCAGAACTTTACAATGGTATTATTGCAGCTGTTCCTTTTGTAGATGTAGTGACTACTATGTTAGATGATGCCATTCCATTAACTACAGGAGAATATGATGAATGGGGAAACCCAAATGAAAAAGAATATTATGAATTCATGAAATTATATTCACCTTATGATAATGTAGAAGCAAAAGACTACCCAAATATGCTAATTACAACTGGACTACATGATTCTCAAGTGCAGTATTGGGAGCCAGCAAAATGGGTTGCAAAATTGAGAAATCTTAAAACTGACAAAAATAAAATCTTTTTTCATACAGACATGAATTCAGGGCATGGTGGAGCTTCAGGACGATTTGAAAGCCTAAAAGAGGTTGCATTAGAGTATGCTTTTTTATTCGATTTAGAAGGAATTGACCATTAATTAAAAAAAATGTTTATTTTTGCGAGGTTTAGGTTACTTTTTATTTTCAATAAAAATGTAACTTTTAAAAGTCATTTATGAAATATAAAAATCAAGTTTTTGATAATGTATTGGATTTGGTTGGCAACACTCCGCTAATTAAATTAAATAATATGACCTCCGAGTATAAAGGCAGATATTTTGCAAAAGTAGAAGCCTTTAATCCAGGACATTCCTCAAAAGACAGAATAGCACTTTATATTATTGAACAGGCAGAAAAACAAGGTATTTTAAAACCAGGTGATACTATTATTGAAACAACTTCTGGCAATACTGGTTTTAGTATTGCAATGGTTAGTATCATTAAAGGATATGATTGCGTGCTTGCAGTAAGTTCAAAATCTTCGGCAGACAAAATAGATATGCTTAAGACTATGGGAGCTAAAGTATATGTTTGTCCGGCTCATGTAAGTGCAGACGACCCAAGATCATATTATCAGGTTGCAAAACGTTTACGTGAAGAAATTAAAGGATCAGTCTATATAAATCAGTACTTTAATGAGTTAAATATTGATGCGCATTATTGCAGTACAGGCCCTGAAATTTGGAAACAAACAGAAGGGAAGATAACACATCTTGTTGCTTGTAGTGGTACTGGTGGTACAATATCTGGAACAGCAAAATTCTTAAAAGAGCAAAATCCAAATATTAAAATAATTGGTGTAGATGCTTTTGGTTCTGTAATAAAGAAATATCATGAAACAAGAGAGTTTGATGAGAAAGAAATTTACCCATATCGCATTGAAGGTTTAGGAAAAAACTTAATACCAACAGCTACAGATTTTGACCAAATAGATGAATTTGTAAAAGTAACAGATGAAGAAAGTGCCCATACAGCTAGACAAATTGCCAAAACAGAAGGCTTATTTGTTGGTTATACATCAGGTGCAGCAATGCAAGCTGTAAAGCAGTTAAACGAAGAAGAAAAATTTAATGATGACGATATAGTTGTTGTTATTTTTCCAGACCATGGTTCACGATATATGAGCAAAATCTATAGTGATAAATGGATGAGTGAGCAAGGCTTCTTTGATAGTATTAATGAAGTAGCTGCAGAAAAGATTCAATATATCAAGTAAAATTTTTAAAATATTCTTAATGATAGTTAACTTTTCAATGAGTTAACTATCTTTTTTTAGAACAAATTGAAAAAAAAGATTATAAATCCCTAATTTTACACCCACTAACGAAGAACTAATAGCTCAAATGAAAGACTTATTTGAAAAAATTTATAGAGATAAAGGCCCTTTAGGTAAATGGGCTTCTCAAGCCGAAGGATACTTTGTCTTCCCTAAATTGGAAGGACAAATTGCAAATAGAATGAGATTTCAAGGTAAAGATGTAATCACTTGGAGTATTAATGACTATTTAGGATTAGCCAATCACCCAGAAATAAGAAAAGTTGATGCTGAAGCGGCAAAACAATATGGCTCTGCTTACCCAATGGGAGCACGAATGATGTCCGGACATACAGATCTTCACGAAAAACTTCAGAAAGAATTAGCTTCATTTGTTAATAAGGAAGCTGCATACCTTTTAAATTTTGGTTATCAAGGTATGGTTTCAACTATTGATGCTTTAGTTACCAAAAATGATATAATAGTTTACGATGTTGATGCACATGCTTGTATTATTGATGGAGTTCGTTTACATATGGGCAAACGTTTTACATATAAGCACAATGATGTTGAGAGTTTAGAAAAAAACCTTGAGCGTGCTACTAAAATGGCTGAACAAACTGGAGGAGGAATATTGGTTATTTCTGAAGGTGTTTTTGGAATGCGTGGCGAGCAAGGAAGACTTAAGGAAATAGCAGCTCTTAAGAAAAAATATAATTTTAGATTTTTGGTTGATGACGCTCATGGGTTCGGAACTTTAGGAAAAACTGGTGCAGGAGCTGGTGAAGAGCAAGGTGTTCAAGACGAAATTGATGTTTATTTTGCAACCTTTGCAAAATCTTTGGCAAGTACTGGAGCATTTATAGCTGCAGATAAAGAAATTATAGATTTTTTAAAATACAACCTACGTTCTCAAATGTTTGCAAAATCATTGCAAATGCAATTGGTAATAGGAGCACTTAAGCGTTTAGAAATGCTTAAAACAATGCCAGAATTGAAAAATAAATTATGGGAAAATACCAATGCATTACAAAATGGCTTAAAAAATAGAGGTTTTGATATTGGTACAACTCAAAGTTGTGTAACACCTGTGTATTTAGAAGGAAGTATTCCAGAAGCTATGGCATTAGTTCGTGATTTGCGTGAAAATTATGGCGTTTTTTGCTCTATTGTTGTTTATCCAGTGATTCCAAAAGGTATGATTTTATTACGACTGATACCAACAGCAACACATACTTTAGAAGATGTAAACGAAACTTTGGACGCTTTTGATGCTATTAGAAACCGTTTGCGAAATGGTACTTACAAACGCTTATCTGAAGCAGTAATAGCTTCGATGGAGTAATAGAAATTGTAATACTCACAAATAATTGAAAAACCGATGATAAATTATTACATCGGTTTTTTATTCTATGTTTTTTCTGAATGTTTTTCTACGCTTATGGATTCTGGAATTGAAATGTTTCCATATTTGATGTATGGCAAAATTTTCTTTTAATTCAGGTGTTCTAATGCAATTCTCGATGCCTTTTTCGCTAAAGACTTTATAATATTCGTTAAAGATTACTGCAGTTATTCCTTTGTTTTGGTATTCTTTGTCAATTCCAATTAAATAAAAAATAACATCTTTACTTTCTTTTCGTGCTTTTAAAAGCTTTAAAAACCCAAAAGGAAATAATTTTCCATTTATTTCCTGCAGTGCTTTTGAGAAAGAAGGCATTACAATGGCAAAAGCAATCATTTTGTCATCTTTATCAAGAACAAACTTTATGTATTCAGGATTAATAAAATTAATATATTTCTTTTTAAAATATTCCTTTTGAATATCAGTTATAGCAACAAATGAGGACAGATTCTTATAAGTTTCGTTAAAAAGTTCAAACATAGAATCCACATAAGGCATTAAGTCTTTTGTATTATTGAAATTAAGTGCTTTTACTTGATAACGCCTTTTGATTAACTCGTTTGCCTTTTTGAATGTTTCTGGTTTAACATCATTAAAAGAAAACACCGCTTCAATAAACTCTTTTTCAGGCTTAAAGCCCAATTGTTCTAAATGTGTAACATAATAAGGATGGTTGTACCACGTGATCATGGTTCCTATACTATCAAACCCTTCGGTTAGCACTCCAACTTTATCCAAATTTGAAAACCCAACAGGTCCTTCTAGGTATTCTAATTGGTTTGCTTTGCCTATTTCATTTACTTTCTCAATGAGGGCTTTAGTTACATTTATATCATCAACTACATCAAACCATCCAAAGCGCATTTTTTTTAAATTTTGATCATTTACTTCATTCCAGTTAATGATTGCTGCTACTCTTCCTACAATTTCATTATTTCTATAAGCTAATAGAAAAGTAGCTTCAGCACTTTTAAAAACAGGGTTTACATCTTTGTTTAGGGATTCTATTTCTTGATTAATAATTGGAGGTACCCAATATTTTGAATCTTTATATAGTTTAAAAGGAAATTTAACGTAAGCTTTTAAATCTTTTTTGGTCTTTACTTCTTTAATAGTAATCATTAGCCAATTGCTTAATCATTAAAATCAATGTCTTG
>DATGBV010000223.1:0-9258 GCA_035312485.1 Flavobacteriaceae bacterium
CAACCTTTTTAATGAATTCATCATTCATTGGGATTAATATTTCGACGCCGTTTCTATCAATTTCAAAAAGTGCTTGTGCTGTAGAATCATTAATGGATTTAATTACACCAACTTTACCAAAGTTTACATCTTTAATTTCAAACCCAATAACTTCATGAAAATAGAATTTATCACCTTCTAGTTTTGGTAAAAATTCAAGAGGCAGATATAGGTCACATTTTAAAATCGAATCTGCATCAGCTTCAGTATTGACATCTTCAAATTTTACACGTAATAACTCTGATTTATGTAATTGAGAAGATTCAATAAAGAAAGGAACTAAATTATTTCGTAAATCAACAAAAATGGCATCTAGATTTTCGTAAATCTCTGGTTCATCTGTATCTAATTTAATGAGCAACTCGCCTTTAAAACTGTACTTTTTTACAATTTTACCAAGATAAAAACAGTCTTCTTTTTGCATATTGGAATAAAATAAAAAACCCTGACGATGAATGTCAGGGTTTAAAAGTATAAAAAATATTATTTTTATTCTTCTTCGTTTGAAGCTTCTGTGTCTGCCACTGGAGTATCTTCAGCTGTTTCTTCAACAACCTCTTCTGCAACTTCTTCAACAGCAACTCTAGCTTCATTTACAGCTTTTTCAGCAGCTAGCGCTTTTGCTTTTGCATCGGCATCAGCTTTTGCTAAATCATCTTTTTTAGCGTCAATTTTAGCCGCTTTTTCATCTAACCAAGCTTGAAATTTCTTTTCAGCTTCTTCTTCAGTAAAAGCACCTTTATTAACACCTCCAGCTAAATGGTTTTTTAACATTGCTCCTTTGTAAGATAAAATTGCTCTTGCAGTATCTGTTGGTTGAGCACCATTTTGAAGCCATTTTACAGCTCCATCTACATCTAATTCTATAGTTGCAGGATTTGTGTTTGGATTGTAAGCCCCTATTTTATCAAGGTATTTACCATCTCTTTTTGATCGTGCATCTGCTGCAACAATCCAGTAATAAGGTTTCCCTTTTTTACCGTGTCTTTGTAATCTAATTTTTACTGGCATATAAATTAATTTGCGAGGTTCTCGACCTCTATTATTAATGAGGCTGCAAAGATAATACAAATATTTAAAAATCAAGTTTTTATTTAAAAAAGATCCTTTCGTCGATTTTATTATACTTTTTCAAACCTTTTTAAGTTATTTGTAATCTATACTGTTATAGATTGATGAAAAAATGATATGAAAAGAAAGATATTTTTAATTGTTTTAAGTTTAGTTACGTTATTTAATTGTTCTGACGAAATTGAATTTAATACACCAGCAATTCAAGGTTACAAAAATGGAGATTTATGGAAAGCACAATTTTACGCAGCTGATATTGATTTTGGAGGCTTTGTAATAGAAGGCGGAAACCTTGGTGAGAGAGTACAACTTATTACAACCAATGACGTTAGAGGTACTTTTGAATTAGGGTTAGATAGTGGCAACGTTGCAATTTATGTTGATGGAACAGGAACAGTTTATTCTACTAAAAACGCACCAGATCCTGATGTGTTTTTATATCCTCCAAGTGGAGAAATAATAGTTGAAGATATAGATAACGATGATCCAAAAGGCGTATATGGTACTTTTTGGTTTAATGCCTATACCTCTGATGGTACAAAAGTGATTAATTTCAACAGAGGTGTTTTTTATAATGTCCCGCTTGTTGGTGGATTAGTTCAAATTGAGCCAGTAAACAATTAAGACATAAATATAAATTTATATAATAGAGCATCGTGAAAAACGATGCTTTTTTGTTTATAATTGTTTATAACTTTTGTCCCTAAAACCTTTTAAAAATTCTTAATTTTAGGGTTCTCATTTTTTCAGAATAAAACAACTTTATGTATTTAATTTTTGATACCGAAACTACAGGTTTACCTAAACGTTGGGACGCGCCAATAACAGATGTTGATAATTGGCCTAGATGTGTTCAGATTGCATGGCAACTTCATGATGAACTTGGAAATTGTATAGAACATCAAGATTATTTAATACAACCTATAGGGTTTAATATTCCTTATGATGCTGAAAAAATACACGGAATTTCCACAGAATTAGCAAAAGAGCAAGGTTTACCAATGGTTGAGGTACTAGAGAACTTCAACAAAGTTTTAAATAAAACAAAATTTGTTGTTGGTCAGAATTTAGGTTTCGATCTTAACATCATGGGAGCAGAGTTTATAAGGGCTGATATAGCTAACAAACTTCAAGAACTACCTGTTTTAGATACATGTACAGAATATACTGCTGAACTTTGCAAACTTCCAGGAGGTCGAGGCGGAAAATTTAAATTGCCAACGCTTACAGAACTCCATGAGTTTTTATTTAATCAACCTTTTAAAGAAGCCCATAATGCCACTGCTGATGTTGAGGCTACTTCACGTTGCTTTTTTGAATTGATTCGAAGAGAAGAATACACAAAAGAAGAACTGGATGTACAACCAGATTATTTTCAACGATTTTCCGAAGCAAATCCAAAGGAAATTCAACTTATAGGATTAAAACATATTAATCTTAAAAAAGAGAGTGCTAAAATAAATGAACGTCTCCAAAAAGCACAGACTGAAGAAATTTCTGAAGTAGAAATTAAAGAAAATATTTCTGAATTGGCTGATGTAGATTATGTTCATCTTCACAACCATTCTCAATTTTCCATCCTTCAATCTACAATAAGCATTAAAAAATTGGTTGCAGAAACAGCAAAGCACAGGATGCCTGCTGTTGCACTAACAGATCATGCCAATATGATGGGAGCTTTTCATTTTGTGAAAGAAGTTGCTAACTATAATAAAGCTGTTAAAGAAAAGAATGTAAAGGCAGTTGAAGAAGGAAAAGTACCAGAAGCAAAAGAGATAAAACCAATTTTAGGGTGTGAATTTTTTGTTTGTGAAAACCATTTGGACAAAACAAGAAAAGATAATGGCTACCAAATTGTACTTCTTGCTAAAAACAAAAAAGGCTATTACAATTTAGCAAAATTATCTTCTTGTGCATATACTGATGGGTTTTACTACGTACCAAGAATTGATAAAAAATTAATACAAAAGCATAAAGAAGACCTTATTGTATTAACAGGTAATCTGTATGGTGAAGTGCCAAGTAAAGTACTAAACATTGGAGAGAAACAGGCAGAAGAAGCTTTGTTATGGTGGAAAGAATCCTTTGGAGATGATTTGTACATCGAGATTATGAGGCATAATCAGGAAGATGAAAACCGAGTTAATCAGGTTTTAATAGAATTTTCAAAAAAGCATGATGTAAAGTTAGTTGCTAGTAATAACACCTATTATTGCAATAAAGATGAAGCCAATGCACACGATATTTTATTGTGTGTAAAAGACGGTGAAAAACAAGGAACACCAATTGGAAGAGGACGTGGTTATCGATATGGTTTACCAAATCAAGAGTATTATTTTAAGTCTTCTGAAGAGATGAAGAATCTTTTTAATGATTTGCCAGAAGCCATAGTTAATATTCAGGAAATTGTAGATAAAATAGAACCTTTCCAACTATCTCGCGATGTTTTACTTCCTAAATTCGGTATTCCCGAAACCTTTGAAAATGAAGATTCATATTTAAAGCATTTAACCTATGAAGGAGCTAAAAAACGCTACAAAGAACTTACTCAAGAAATAAAAGAGCGTATTGATTTTGAGTTGGAGGTTATTAAAAACACTGGTTATCCAGGGTATTTTTTAATTGTAGAGGATTTTATTCGCGAAGCCAGAAACATGAATGTATCAGTTGGACCTGGACGTGGCTCTGCTGCAGGGTCAGTTGTAGCTTATTGTTTATGGATAACCAATATTGACCCTTTAAAATACGATTTACTTTTTGAGCGTTTCTTAAATCCTGATCGTGTAAGCATGCCAGACATTGATATCGATTTTGATGATGAAGGTCGAGGTCGTGTTATGGACTATGTCATTAATAAATATGGTAGTAGCCAAGTAGCACAGATTATTACCTACGGAACAATGGCTGCAAAATCATCTATTCGAGATACAGCAAGAGTGTTGGATTTACCGCTTCATGACGCTGATAGAATTGCCAAATTGATTCCAACCATGTCTAAACTGAATAAAATTTTCGGTCTGGACGAAAAAGAATTGAATAGTAAATTCAGGGCAGAAGATTTAGAAAAAGTCAATCAACTTTTAAATATTTCTGATGGAGAAGACCTAGAGGCTGAAACCGTAAACCAAGCTCGTGTTCTTGAAGGCTCGGTTAGAAATACTGGTATTCATGCTTGTGGTGTTATAATTACACCAGACGACATTACCAACTTTGTGCCTATTGCTACTGCTAAAGATTCAGATTTGTATGTTACCCAATTTGACAACTCTGTGGTAGAAGAAGCTGGTCTGTTGAAAATGGATTTCTTGGGTCTTAAAACGCTTACCCTTATTAAGGATACCGTTAAAATAGTAAAAGCCAAACATGGTGTTCAATTAGATCCAGATAATTTTCCTTTGGATGATGAAAAGACCTACGAGCTGTTCCAAAAAGGTGAAACTGTCGGAATTTTTCAGTATGAATCAGCCGGTATGCAAAAACATCTTAAAGATTTAAAACCAACGGTTTTTGACGATTTAATTGCTATGAACGCTTTGTATCGTCCAGGGCCAATGGAGTATATACCTAGTTTTATTAGAAGAAAGCATGGTGATGAAAAGATTGTTTATGACCTTCCAGATATGGAAGAATATCTTAAAGACACTTACGGAATTACAGTCTACCAAGAGCAAGTAATGCTGCTTTCTCAAAAACTTGCTAATTTCTCAAAAGGCGAAGCCGATATTTTGAGAAAAGCTATGGGGAAAAAGATTTTTGCTGTTTTGAACAAAATGAAACCTAAATTTTTGGAGGGCGGAAAAAAGAATGGCCATCCAACAGAAACTTTGGAAAAAGTCTGGAAAGATTGGGAAGCCTTTGCGAGTTATGCTTTCAACAAATCACATTCTACCTGTTATGCTTGGATTGCCTACCAAACGGCTTATCTAAAAGCACATTATCCTGCCGAGTATATGGCAGCAGTGCTTTCCAATAACATGAACGATATTAAGCAGGTCACCTTTTTCATGGAAGAATGTAAACGCATGAAGCTAAAAGTGCTTGGTCCAGATGTTAATGAGAGCTATTATAAGTTTTCAGTTAATCAAGATAATGCAGTCAGATTTGGAATGGGAGCCATAAAAGGTGTTGGTCATGGTGCAGTTAAAACTATTGTTGAAAACCGAAAAGAAAATGGAAACTATAAATCCATTTTCGACTTAACTAAACGCATAGATTTAAGAGCGGCAAATAAAAAAGCCTTTGAAAATTTGGCATTAGCTGGAGGTTTTGATTGTTTTAAAGAAACGCATAGAGCACAATATTTTCAAGATGAAGGTGATGGCATTACGTTTTTAGAGAAAGCTATTCGCTACGGAAGTAAGCATCAAGAAAATGAGAATTCTGCACAGGTAAGCTTGTTTGGTGATGCAAGTGAAGTTCAAATAGCTGAACCACAAGTACCTCCTTGTGAAGAATGGGGAACTATGGAAAAACTGGCTCGGGAAAAAGATGTAGTTGGTATCTACATTTCTGGTCACCCTTTAGATGATTTTAAAATTGAGATGAACACGTTTTGCAATGCCAGTTTAGCCTTACTTTCAGATTTGGAATCTTTTGTAAATAAAGAACTCATTTTTGGAGGTGTAGTTACTGATGTTCAACATCGAGTAAGCAGACAAGGAAAAGGATGGGCTTTATTTACTGTAGAAGATTATACAGATAGTTATGAGTTCAGAATTTTTGGTGAGGAATATTTAAAGTTCAGGCACTTTTTAATGAAAAACAATTTTGTGTTTGTAAGGGTTTTTATAAAAGAAGGCTGGACTAATAGGGAGACAGGGAAAAAAGGAGAACCAAGAATACAGTTTAATAATTTCCAGTTATTACAGGATGTTATGGAAACACATGCCAAAAAACTGTCCATTCAGCTTAATATTCAAGATATCAAAAAAGATAAGATTTCAGAATTAAAAGACCTGTTACATGTGCACAAAGGCAATCATGCTTTAAATTTTGTGATTTATGATAATGCCGAAAGTATAAAGCTACAAATGCCAAGTAGAAAACAGAAAGTTAAGATTTCACAAGAATTGTTGGATGAGCTGGAAAGCAGTGATGTATTTTATAAGTTGAATTAAACATTTTTTTCATCCAAATAACCACCTAAATTCTGTAAAGAATCGTCCCAGAATTGCTCATAAAATTTAATCCATTTATTTACTTCTTGAAGTTGTTTTGGGTTAGCATTGCAAAAGCGTTCTCGTCCTTGAGCATTGATTTTTACAAGTCCAGCATCTTCTAGCGTTTTAATATGTTTGGTCACACCTTGTCTACTCATACTAAATTGTGTCGATATTTGAGTAATAGACAACGCAGTACTAGCCAAAACCAAGGCGTGAAATATCTCACGCCTTGTTGGATCTGCTATGGCTTTAAACAGTTTGGTTATTTTATCCTGCATTGACAAGATTTTTTAAATAGTTTGTAAGTTCTTTTATACAATTATCCCAACCACCATTAAAGCTATTGAACATAGTTACAGCAGTTTCACCAGCATAATTAGAAATACCAGAATGTTTAAGATTAAGTTTTGTTCCATTTTCAGCAGGTTCTAAATTCCATGTAACAGTAGTTTCTACATTGGTGTCTTGAACAACCCAAGTATAAACTAATGTATAAGGGTTAGCCTGTTTTATTTCGCCGTTAATGGTTATACATCCTTTCTCTTCACTCGCGGTAAAGGTGTATTTATAGCCTTTTTCAGCTTTAAAATCGGCCTTAATAAACCATGTTGAAATTTCTTCGGCTTTAGTAATAGCATTCCAAACTTTGTCTATAGAATGGTTAAATAATGCTTCTTTGGTGATAACATCTTTCATAATTATTCGTTTTTTATTGATTAATACTTACTTTTTGAAATTGCTAATTTAATACAATTTTTTAAATATGCAACTATCTGGTTGCATATAATATTTTAATTTATTGTGTTTTTATTACAATTAGATATTTTGAGCATTATAACAATACGGCTTTATCAAGTGATAACCTCAAACAATGTTATCATAAGTAAAACAAATTGTCAGGTTGTAAGCTTTGGCAAAATTTTTGACTAATTTTGCGTAATAATTAGAAGTAAAACACAATAAATTAAAATATTATGGCATTAGAAATAACAGATGCAACATTTGAACAAACAGTATTAAAAAGCGATAAACCTGTGATGGTCGATTTTTGGGCTGCTTGGTGTGGACCATGTCGTATGGTTGGACCAATCATAGAACAAATAAGCGATGAGTATGATGGTAAGGCTGTAGTTGGTAAGGTTGACGTTGATGCAAATCAGGAGTTTGCAGCAAAATATGGTGTGAGAAATATACCAACGGTTTTAGTATTCCAAAATGGAGAAGTGGTAGGACGCCAAGTAGGTGTAGCTCCAAAAAATGTTTATGCTGAAGCATTGGATTCTCTTTTATAAGATTGAAACCAAAAGAAATCATAAAAGGTTTGTCATATTGGCAAACCTTTTTTTATTTTAGGTAAAACTAAAATTAATAAATATTAAAATTATATTTACGTAGGTAATTTTTAAATTTTTAATGAGAGAACGAAGTGGTTGCGGTCGTTCTTAATTTTATAATTAAATTTAAAAAAGAATTAAAAAATTTAAACGAGTGAAAATTAAACAGCATGAGTAAAGTAACAAAAACACAAGATTTAATAGATAATAAATTATTAGGTGAACGGAAAATATTTCTTTGGGGACAAGTAGATGACAAATCTGCAAAGCATGTCATAGATAGGCTGATATATTTAGATGCTTTAGAGGTTAAAGATATTCATTTGTACATCAATAGTCCAGGAGGCTATGTCACTTCTGGTTTTGCAATTTATGATTGCATGAAATCTTTAAAGAGTGAGGTGTCAACAATTTGTACAGGTTTTGCTGCTTCAATGGGCTCTATTATACTTTCGGCAGGAGAAAAAGGGAAACGTTTTATTCAACCACATGCCAGAGTGATGATTCATCAACCAAGTGGAGGCGCTCGTGGTCCAGCAAGCGATATTGAAATTACTGCAAAAGAAATTTTGCTCACAAAGGAATTGAGTGCACAAATATTGGCAAATAATTGCGGTCAAACCCTAGAAAAAGTGATGAAAGATTTTAATCGTGACCATTGGATGGGAGCTAAAGAATCTGTTGCATATGGAATAGTAGATAAGATTATAAAATAGGAATACCTTAAATGAATATTCAACAGGAACTCAATAAAGTTGGAGGATTTAAAAATCTTGAACTTCTTGCCAAACAGGTTGTAGAAGGTTTTATTGCTGGGATGCATAAAAGTCCGTTTCATGGGTTTTCCGCAGAGTTTGCTGAACATAAAATTTACAATTCCGGTGAAAGCACAAGGCATATAGATTGGAAACTGTATGCTAAAACAGATAAGCTATACACAAAACGTTATGATGAAGAAACCAACTTGAGGTGTCATATTATCTTAGACAATAGCAGTTCCATGCATTACCCAAAGATGAATTCATTTTCATTAGATAGTTTGAATAAAATTGCTTTTTCAACGTTGGCTTCAGCCTCTCTTATGCATATACTAAAAAGGCAACGTGATGCAGTAGGTTTGAGCGTTTATAGTGATACATATGACTACTATGCTCCTGAAAAAGGAAGTGAACGCCATCATCAAATGTTACTTACCCAATTAAGTGAAACTGTTACTTCAAAGCCTTTGAACAAGCAAACTGAAACGTATGAATATTTGCATCTTATAGCAGAAAAAATCCACCGAAGGTCTATGATCTTTTTGTTTACAGACATGTTCCAAACCTCAACAGATGAGGTTAAACTATTTGAAGCACTCCGGCATTTAAAATATAATAAGCATGAAGTTATTTTGTTTCATGTCTTTGATAAGAATAAAGAATTAAATTTTGATTTTGATAATAAACCAAAACGTTTTATTGATGTTGAGACAGGTGAGTTTATTAATTTATATGCAGATACTATAAGAGAAAATTATGCAGACACAGTGAGCGAGTATTTTAATGAACTTAAATTAAAATGTGCCCAATACAAAATCAAATATGTTGAGGCAGATATCAATAAAGGTTTTGACTCTATTTTAACAACTTATATGATAGAACGGCAAAAATTTG
>DATGBV010000224.1:0-14526 GCA_035312485.1 Flavobacteriaceae bacterium
AAAATCCAATTGATTTTCAGGCCAATTGTTTAAATAATTATTAGTTTGTAATACTGTTTTTCCTTGTGCACTTATAATAAGTACTTCTGTATTTGTACCGCTTACATATTCCTGTGGAATTACCCAAGTATCATTTACGCCATCTCCATTTGGACTTATTACATTTGGAATATTTGCAACATCAGGAAAAGGCTCTGTTATATTAAAAATGAATTCATCTGAAGATGAACAACCTGAAGTTTGGGTAATGACTACTTTATAATTTCCCGTTTCTGTAGCTTCGTAACTATTGCTTGTTGCTCCAGATATTACAGCATCATTTCTATACCATTCAAATACTGGGTTTATAGCATCTGTTGTTACAGTTGCTATTAAAGTTTCTCCTTCATCCAAAGTATTGTTTTCTGGAATATCTATACTACTTGTAAAACCAACATTGTTAAGTTCAATTGATGCGCTTTCCATGCAGTTTCCTAAATCTATTTCAACCTCATAAGTACCAGATTCATTGGTAACATACATTTGTTCTATTGCTCCAGAAATTTCTTCACCATCTTTAAACCATCTATAGCTATTGCCAGAAATAGCATTTAATGTTGTTGGACCATTCGCGGAACAAAATGGATTACCAAGGCTTGAGCTGATACTCGTAGAAGTACCAGAACCAGATTGACTTACCTCAACACGATTTGAATATGAATTTGAAGTACAAGAACCGTAATCGGTTTCTACAAAATAGGTTCCTGGTTCACTTACTTCTAAACTTTCACCTGATGCCACAAAAACAGAAGTGGTTTCACTTGTTTCCTTATACCAATTGAAAGTAAGTGAAGGATATTGTAATGGTGAGTTGTTTGATGGCGCTCCTGGATTGTCTATTGTTAATGTATAACTTCCGCCGGCACAGTACACAGCTGTTGAAATTAAATTATTAATTGTAAAAGGCTCATCTTGATTTTTAAAATATGCTGCAAAAGCATTAGATCCAGTACTCGTTGCTGCTGGACTTGTACTCTTAACTCTTAACTTATAAGCTTCGCCAGCTATTGAGGTTGGAAATGAAAAATTAAGGGTTGCCGGTGAAGTGGTTACACTACCTGCGGCCGATGTATAAATAACTGTAGCACTTGAAAAACTACCAGTTTCATCAGAAAGTTCTATTATAAATTGATTACTAGGCGTTAAATCTGTTTCTGGCGAAAATGTAAACGTTACGTTATAAGTATTAAATGAATCACTTGCACATGCCTGACTAAAACCTAAATTAGGTTTACTAATCACTATTTGGGCATTAATGGTTTTTACAAATGCAAAAACAAAAAATATAGATATGTATGTGGTTAAGTTCTTCATCTAACATTAATTCACTTGGGTTGAAAGTATCTCTAGAAACTCTATTACTATTCCTTACTCGGAGGAATCTAGTTTCTTGTTGCTATAATTCCATTTATTCGTAATCTAAAGTCAGGTCGTCTTAAGTCATCTGTTTTGATGAACGTTTCAGAATTAGAACTTTTAGAGTATACGTTATAAAAGGCATTATTCCCATACCAATCTTCCAGATCCTCATTGTTAGAGTTGTTTTCAATAAAAATGTTTCCATTACAATTATTGAAATACATAGAAGTAAACTTGATTTTTTCTAAATTTTCTTGATTTAATGCAATTTTATCTTCAAAAATTACTGCAGGGTTAAAACCAGAGATAACACTTTTGTTCATATCTAATGATGCATTATGGCCTACATATACAGCTTCATTGATTAAACCAGAGCTAACATCAGATTTTAAATTATCACTGTCGTTTAGTAATGTTATATTTTTTGCTACAACAGATGTACTATTTCTAGTAAAATCAACTTCACCTTCTTCATTGTAAGATTTAATTTTCATACATGTTGAACCAGTGCTGTTTGAAGCGTAAGGAGAACGAATGGCCAAAGAGTTGTCTATTGTACACTGTGTTCCGTAATTAAAACTGAAATCGTCTCCGTTTGACCTGTAGGAAACAGCTTTATACAAATCAATTGAACCTCCCCAAATTTCAAACGAGTTTCCACCTGAATAACTTACCATAATGTTTTCCAATACAGTTTCTTGGCCAACACTAGCTAGTAACAAGCCATTAAAATTGCCTATCTCTTTAGTTCTTTTACCAGCATATTCAATTCTTACAAAACGTAATATCCCTGAACTGCCGTTAGCATTTTCTCCTCCAAAATTTGTGCTTCCATAAGTAGATGATTTAAGTTGTCCGTAAAATGCAGCTACAGATCCGTTCCCAAACTTGTTTGTTGGAGCATCACCTAAAATAACTATTCCTCCCCAATCTCCAGATCTTCTTAAACTTCTGTTGGATGTGAAAATAATTGGGTCTGTCTCACCACCATCTGCAATAATGGTAGCTCCTCTTGAAATAGTAAGACTTGCTTTAGATTTATAATCACCAAGTATTACAGTTCCAGGTTCTATTGTAAGAGTTGCATTGTTTGTTACAAAAACATTTCCATCTAGCAAGTACACATGTCTTTTAAGTAACTTTGTGTCTTCGGTAATTTCTCCTGACAAAATTTGTGTAGGCTCACCATAATATTCTTGGTTAGGTTTAAATTGTGTCCAATTATTTAACCAATTTGTAATACCTACAATACCTTTTTCTTGTTGTGCAGAAACAACATATAATATTGAGAGAAATAACGTAATCGTTAGGGTAATTTTTTTCATGGTTTATTTTTTAAAAAATTTCAAATCAATTTATTAATATCTTATCGACCAAATATAATAAAAATAATCCATGAAATGCACATTTATTCGACAAAATGCACAATATTCTAATATTTTTCAAAAAAAATATCGATGAAATACGTATTTCGTCGATATTTTACTTTTTGATAATTTAAAAATTATTCCTTTATAAAATCTTACTATTTGTAAGAAATTACATCTATGAAGAAGATGAGCTTTCTAAAATTAAAAATTAGTGGTAATCACTATACTCATGTAAGAGTTTTAAAATTTCTTCATAAAACAAAATAGAAGACACTATATTACCAGTATCTGTAAATGGTAAATATCCTTTTTGAAATTCATTGGTTTGTTCAAGAAAATCATTGGTAGCTTCAACCTGATCTTCTAATGCTTTTCTATTGTCCTTATCGTTTGGAATACCAAATGTAGCCATGGTAACCCCAGGTTTAGTAGCAAAAGCCACATAAGGTAATATTTTAACAAGACTTCCAACTCTCTCAACATAGAGTTCAATGAGTTCACCCTTCTGCATACGATCAAGTTCTTCTTTGTTATGGTATTTTTTTATCGTTGCCGTTTCACTTATAATACTTTTAGGCATTGTCTTTTTTTGAGCAAAACCATAACCTATTGTAAGAAAAAAGCTAAAGCTTAAGAGTATAATTTTATTTTTCATATTCAAGTAGATTAAGAATGATATCGGCAAATTTATGCAATTTATCGAATAAAACAAGCGTTTTGTCGATTTTTTTGATTTTTCATCTATTTTTTCAATTTTTGAAAGTATGCTAAATATTAATTAAAAGTTTACTTCAATGAATATTAAATTGATAACTATCTGTGTTGGAAATTGTTCAATACTTTTTAACTAAATATGCATTTCAAATCAAAAAAGCTTCCCAAATAATGAAAAGCTTTTCAATAGTCATTATCTATACTACTTTATCATTTTGCACTATACAAAGATTTGATATTAACTTCATCTTTGTTTTTACAATAATTACTCTTACAAAAATTTCGGTTTAAACACTATCATAACCCATGCCCAATTCTGAATACTTGCTGCATCATCTTCAAGAACTCCTTTTAATTCATACATACCATCACTTACAAACATTTGTGAGTAACCAGCTTTTAAAGTGTAGCCTTTAAACTTTTTTGTATATACAAGATCAACTTCAGTACCTAAAGACTTTTCACCACTAGGTAATTCTTGCTCACCTGAAAAATTAAGTACCTTAATTAATAAACTGGAATTGTTTTTAAAAGTAAAATTTGCGCTAGCATGTATATCAAAGAGCCCAACTGAATTTGCATGATTACCTACATAAAAGTAGTCCATAAACCCGTTGAATTTATGGTTTGTGCCATATAAAGGGAAGAACGCTCCTGTTTCTCCAGCATCTCCATCGTTACCACTTATAATTTCTGTGCCAACACCAAAAGCTAATTTGTCTGAAGCTTTATAACTTAACTCTAAACCAGCTAAATGAGCACCATTTACATCTATATCTCCTTGTCTTTTTCCTGTTTGCAAAAACAAGTTTGCAGCTGCACTAAAGTTTCCTTTTTTATAACCTAAATGTGCCCCAATAGTTTGTAAGCTACTTATACCATCTGGTGTAGTGTTATCGCTTTCAAAATCTTGAAACCCATTGTTTAAAATCAATAAGCTTCCTGAAAAAGAAGCCCAACTCTTTTTTAAATATGCATATTGCATGGTCTTGTAAGAGAAATATCCCATAGTGTTATAGACATTCCCAGAAGAAATAAACCCAGAAGGATTATCATAATCTTGATTAAAGGCAAGCCCTAAATCAAATTGAAATTTCTTTTTTTTGTACTTAAATACGATGGCATCATGATTTCTTGCTTGTTGTGCCCAATCTACACCTCCTAAAATTCGTTGATCATCATAAATTAACATTTGACGACCAATTTTAGTAGACGATCTTTCTGATAGCTTTATATCTGCCCAAGCTTGAAAAACTGCAAATGAATTATTGCTGTCTTCAGGTTTTAATTGTCTGTTTTCTCCCCAAACAAATACATCTTGAAAGCTCATATAAAAATCAAAGGACTCTGTTTTATAACCAAAATTTATTCTGGCTCTGGTTGAGATTCCGTAACCTGGCTCTGCGTCTTCTTGTATCAAGCTTCCGAATCCATGTCTATATTCAGTTCTTGGTCTTAACTCTCCACTTGCTTCAAATTGTGCAAAAGAATTTATTATTGTTAATTGCAAAGCAATTAACATGACTGCTTTTTTAAAACCCATAAAATTTATTTTTTTAGATTATTCACTTATTGATAGTTTCATTTCTAATGCAACAGATTTTTCATCTTCTGTTGAAAATTTAATAGCCAAGGCTACCATGGCTGTAATAATAATTGATATTCCAATAAGTAAGTATCCATTAGAAACCGCAATTGCAGATGCTTGTGCTTGTGCTGCATCAATAATTTCTTGAGCAGCTCCTTGATTTGCTGCAATAGCTGTTTTTTCTGCTACAGCCGATTTAGATTTTAATAACATAGCAGCTAAAAATGCTCCAACATTTCCTCCAGCACCAACAATACCAGAAATAGAACCAATGGCTTTTTTATTAATAAAAGGAACCACAGAAAAAGTAGCTCCTTCTGCCATTTGTACAGATAAACTGAATAATATTAAAAATCCAATTGCAATAGGAAGTAATGTAATTGAGGAAAAGAATGACAACATAATTCCTTCAAGAGCTAGAATTCCAGTTAAGAATAGTACTCGGCCTCGTAAACCTTTTAATTGACCGAATTTATCTCCAAAGAACCCTCCAAGTGTACGAGCAAAAATATTCATCAATGCGAAAGACAAAACAATATTTCCTGCAGTGATCCTTTCTAGTTGAAAAGTGTTCTGCAGATAGTCGTCCATAGTTCCATAAACTGTAAGTTCTATTCCAAAACAAGCAGCATATACAATAAATAATATCCAAACACGGTAATCCTTTAATACTTCAAGAAAACCAACTTCATCTTTTCGGGTAAATTGCAATTCGCCCTTCTTCTTTAAGTCTTTATAATTTCCTTCAAGGGTATCTTGAGTAAAGAAATAGTAAACAATTCCCATCAAAAAACAGATAATACCAGCTATGATCATTGAATATCTCCAAGCATTTTCAGCTTCAGCAATTCCTAGACTAACAACTGCAGCAGCAATAATTGGCATGCCAAGGCGATTTGCTCCTCCTCCTAAATTTCCCCAACCTGCAGAAGTAGCATTAGCTGTACCTACCACATTGGGAGCAAACATAATAGAAGTATGTACTTGAGTAATTACAAATGATGCTCCAATAAAACCAATAAATAATCTACATATTAAAAATTCTAAAGGCGTTTGAACAAATCCAATGAGTATTACAGGAATAGCACCTAAAATAAGCATCCAGGTATAGCATAAGCGAGGTCCATATTTATCGCATAGTTTTCCAATTAATAACCTTGCGAATACTGTTCCTGTAACCGCCAGTATAATTGAGTTCCACTTTTGGTCTGGAGTTAATCCCAGATCCTTTACAACGTCAGGCATAAAAGGAACAATACCAAACCACGCAAAAAAGCAAAGAAAAAATGCTATTGAGGTGATCCAAAATGTTCTTGTTGAAATACTTTTAAAATTTAATAAACCTAATTTAGTAGCTTTTTGTTGTACAGAGTGTTTCATAATAATACGTTTAATTGAGATTGGGTGTAAAATTATAAAACTACGTATTTATACGCAATTTAATATTAAAAATATTACGTATTTATACTAATTTTTATTAAATATAATATTTAAGTATTGCATTATTACTTTTTTAATAATTTGGGGTGCATAAAATTTCTATTTAAATAATATGAGGGTTATAAATTTTATTTTTTGCTCTCAAAGGATATCAGAGTTATGTCTTATTATTTCAATGTGAATTATTAAATTTTAACATCGTTTTTTTATACTATCTTCAATTTTTTCTGTTTCAATTTTTCTTTTACTAAAAATACGTATTTTGAATTAAATTTTGATTTATTAATTATAATAAATTAAGTATAAATACGTAATATTGTTCAATCTAACTAACAATAGATGTGTTTATGAAAACAATTATTGTCGTAGGTAACGGTATGGTAGGATATAAATTTTGCGAAAAGTTTGTAGCCAAGGAAGTAAGTGAGAACTTTAAGATTATTGTTTTTGGTGAAGAGCCAAGGCCTGCATACGATAGAGTTCATTTAAGTGAATTCTTTGAAAGTCAAGATGCTAAAGCTTTAGAGATGGCACCAGCTAAATGGTATTCGGACAATAATATTGAATTGATTACAAACGAACGAATTACAGATATACATCGTTCATCAAAAAAAATAACTACTACAAAAGAAGAGCATTATAAATTTGATTATCTGGTATTGGCCACTGGTTCCGCACCATTTGTTCCAAACATTAAAGGAATAGAAAAAAAAGGTGTTTTTGTTTATAGAACCATTGAAGATTTAGAGGCGATGTTAGTTTATGCAGATAAGTTAAAATCAAATAATTCTGATACAATCAAAGCAGCTGTTCTTGGTGGCGGACTTCTGGGATTGGAAGCAGCTAAAGCTGTTAAAGATATGGGTTTCGAACCTCATGTTGTTGAGTTTGCACCTAAATTAATGCCTAGGCAATTAGATACCAGAGGAAGCAAAGTGCTTCAAGAAAAAATAGAATCTTTAGGCATCCATGTCCATCTTTCCAAAGCAACAAACAAAATCTTGGGAGAAGGAGCTGTAACTGGAATGGAGTTTGGTGAATATGATAAAATTGACGTTGAAATGCTGGTGGTCTCTGCAGGTATCAGGCCTCGTGATGAGTTAGGTAAAACGTGTAGCCTCGAAATGGGGAAACGAGGTGGTATTGTGGTAAATAGTAAAATGCAAACTTCCGATCCAGAAATTTATGCTATTGGAGAAGTTGCTTTATTCAATCAAATGATTTATGGTTTGGTGGCTCCAGGTTATGATATGGCAGAAGTTGCAGTAAACCAAATCATCAAAAATACTGATGTTGTAATGGAAAGCGACATAGACATGTCAACCAAGCTTAAATTAATTGGTGTAGATGTAGCAAGTTTTGGTGAGCCATTTATGCCTGTTGAAAAAGGGTATTCTATCATTTATGAAAACAAAACAAAAAATCTTTACAAAAGAATAAATGTAAGTCATGATGGTAAAAGCCTGCTCGGAGGAATTTTAGTTGGAGATGCTTCAGATTATAACATGTTCCATCAAATTTATTTGAACGGCTTACCAATTCCTAAAGATGCAGAAGAATTAATATTAGGCAGCCGTGGAGAAGGCAGTTCAACTTTTGGAAATGTTATGGATATTCCAGATGTTGCACAAATATGTTCCTGCGAGAGCGTTACAAAAGGTCAGATTTGTGGTGCTATTACAGAAGGTGGATGTGAAGACTTGTCTAGCGTTATTTCCTGTACTAAAGCAAGTACTAGTTGTGGTGGTTGTAAGCCAATGGTTACAGATTTAGTAACCGAAACACTAAAGTCTCTTGGCAAGACAGTAAAAAATAATATTTGCGAGCATTTTGATTATACGCGTCAAGAATTATACGGAATAATAAAAGCGAAAAAATTAACGTCTTATGATGAAGTTTTAGATGCTTGTGGAACTGGTGATGGTTGCGAAATTTGTAAGCCTGTAGTAGCCGCACTTTTTGCATCACTATATATGGATACGGCAAATAAAGAAGACGTTATTCAAGATTCTAACGATAAATTCTTAGCAAACATTCAACGTAATGGAACGTATTCTGTAGTACCAAGAATTCCAGGTGGAGAAATCACACCAGAAAAACTAATAGTTATCGGAAAAGTTGGCAAGAAATATAATCTATATACAAAAATTACTGGAGGTCAGCGTATCGATTTATTTGGTGCAGAATTAAATGATTTACCAGCAATTTGGAAAGAATTGATAGATGCTGGCTTTGAAAGTGGCCACGCTTATGGAAAATCTTTGCGTACTGTAAAAAGTTGTGTTGGTTCTACTTGGTGTCGTTACGGATTGGACGAAAGTGTGAGTTTTGCTATAGAGCTTGAAAACAGATATAAAGGATTACGTTCACCTCATAAACTAAAAGGAGGTGTGTCAGGATGTATACGCGAATGTGCTGAAGCTCGTGGAAAAGATTTTGGTGTTATTGCTGTTGAAGGTGGATGGAACTTATATGTTTGTGGAAACGGTGGAGCTACACCTAAACACGCATTACTATTAGCCGAAAAAATAGATAACGAAACGTGTATTAAATATTTAGATCGCTTCTTAATGTATTATATCCAGACAGCTGCTCCGTTAATGCGTACTGCTGCTTGGTTAGATAAACTTGAAGGAGGCATTGAGCAATTGAAAAAAATTGTAGTAGAAGACAGCCTAAATATTGCAGCAGATTTAGAAACCGAAATGCAATTTTTAGTAGATGCCTATGAGTGCGAATGGAAACAAGTAATTGAAAATGAAGAGTCCAAAAGGCGTTTCAGTCATTTCGTGAATTCAGATGAAAGAGATGATAATTTAGTATTTGTTCCTATGAGAGAGCAAAAAATGCCAGAACTTTGGAGTAATTAATTTTAAAGAAACATGGAAGCAATACTTTCAAAATATGAAACCGTAAAATTAGAAGATGTAAAAGTATGGTTTAAAATAGCATCAATTAAAGATTTCCCAAAAGATGGAGGCTTATGCGCGAAATATAAAGACAAACAAATAGCTATTTATAACTTTACGCGTAAGAATAGCTGGTATGCAGTTCAGAATTTGTGTCCACACAAAATGGAAATGGTTCTTTCTCGTGGAATGCTAGGCGATTTTGAAGGCATCCCAAAAGTAGCTTGTCCAATGCATAAAAAAACATTTTCGTTAGAAACTGGAGAAAATCTTAATGGAGATCTAAATGCCATAGCAACCTATCCTGTTAAAATTGAACATGAAAATGTGTATATTGGCTTTGCAGAATAATACACACAGCCATGAAACCCACAAAATTTGAAAGCGCCATTGCACTTATTGATAATTACAATTCAAAAGATATAAATACATATCAGGTAAACGATTTAAACTATTCTAAAGAATTATTGTATTCCCAACGCATGTCACAAAAACTTTTACAGTTTCATCCTGAAGCTTCAGAAGAGCTTCAAATTGCAGCAAGAGCTCAACATATTGGACGCTGGAAAATTGCAAGAGACGAATTTCCAATGGATAGAATTGGGTATTTAAAATGGCGAGAAAAACTAAAAAAAATGCATGCTGAAATTACTTCAGATATTTTAAAACAAGTTGGATATGATCCAAAATTTATTGATAGAGTTGCATTTCTAATTAGCAAAAAACTAATTAAAAAAGATGAAGAAAGTCAAATAATAGAAGATGTTATTTGCCTTGTTTTTTTAGACTATTATTTTGAGGAATTTGCAACAAAACATAACGAAGAAAAATTAATTGATATACTTCAAAAAACATGGTTGAAGATGTCTGAAAAAGGTCAAGAGGCTGCATTTAAATTAAATCTATCTAAACAAAGTTTTAATTTAATAAAAAAAGCTTTGGCATAAAATATCAAATCTATGACTGATGGTAAAAGCTCTTTAGATAATCGTACGTTTAATAAATTGCGTAGATTATACATAATTGCTTTAAGTACAATTGCTTTTTCTGTTATAGTAAGTCAAATCATTATAAGAAAGTTTCTAAACGATCAACAAAGCGATTCTACGGTAATAAATGTAGCAGGAAGACAACGAATGTTGAGTCAAAAAATCACAAAAGAAATACTCTTGCTTTCCAGAGAAGGTTCTTTTGAAAAAAGACTTCAAATAAAAGATGAATTAAAAACAACTTTAAGTTTATGGGAAGCTTCCCATAACGCACTTTTAAATGGAAATGACAGTTTAAACTTGCCCGGGAAAAATAGTAAAAAGATAAGGGCTATGTATAACAATATTGACCCCTATTTCAATACAATTTTAACCAATGTAAACAAGATTATTTATAAGCTTGAAGACAACCCTCAATTATCAAATACTGATTTAAGCAACGAGGTTTATTTAATAAGTGAAAATGAAAATGATTTTTTGCTTATTATGGATGATATTGTAAATGAATACAATATTGAAGCAAGTCATAAAGTAAACCGCTTACGTGATTTAGAATTACTGTTAATGGCTTTTACTTTAGCTATTTTATTGTTAGAATTCCTATTTATTTTTTGGCCCACTGCCAAGGCTGTTAAAGCAACAATTTATAAACTCTTAAAATCTGAAAATAAAGCTTTGCAAAACGCATATGAAGCTGATGTGCTTAGAGAAGAAAATGAAAAATCGGTTAAAGAATTGCGTATTTTAAATCAGGCAATGGATGAGACCTTATTATTTGCTCGTGTGGCTTCTGATGGAACCATTATTCATATTGGTGAGAAATTTACAAAGCTTTTTAAAATATCTGGTTTTAAAGGCAGATTAAAATTCTCTGATATTATTTCAACCAATAAAAGCGATCAAGAATATGTAGACAATTTACTTCTTCAACATGGTAAAACTGGATGGCAAGGAGAAATAAAAGCAACAACAAAAGACAATAAAGTAATCTGGTTGGAAACTTACATTGTCCCATTTTTTTCTTTAAAGGAAAAGTCAGAATTATTAATAATTTCTTCAGATATCACCGAAAGAAAAAAAGCACAACTTGAAGTGGAAGCATTGACTAAAATGAGCTATGAAGAAAAAATGAATCAGCAAAAAATAATTTCTAGCAAGATTATTGAAAATCAAGAAACAGAACAAAACAGAATTGCAAAAGACATTCATGATGGCATAGGTCAAATGCTTACAGGTTTAAAATTCAATCTAGAGAGCGTCAATTTAAATGACAAAGAAAAATCAACTCAAAAGATTGAAAATTTAAAGGAAATTGTTACAGATATTATTCAAGGTGTAAGAACAGCAACCTTTAATTTAACACCTCCTGAATTAAGCGATTATGGCATTGCGTCTGCACTCACAAAACTCACCCAAGAGCTTTCTAAACTAACCAACAAAAACATAAAGTTTTTTAATAAAACTGATTTTGATAAAAGATTAGATTCACTCACAGAAATTAACATTTACAGAATAACCCAAGAAGCAATAAATAATGCGATTAAATATGCAAATTCTAGCCATATCATTGTAGTACTTTCCCATAGCAAGAACATATTAAGTGTTAGTATTGAAGACAATGGTATTGGTTTTAATCCAGACAAAATAAAAGGACTAAAAAAAGGAACTGGAGGCATGGGCATGACTTTTATGAGAGAACGCATAAAATATATTAACGGAAGGCTTTTTGTAAACTCTTCACCAGAAAACGGAACAAGAATTACTTTAAATATACCTATCTAAAAACTAGGTACAATTACTTAAAAAATAGTATTTTAGTACTTATAAATTAACCATGAAATGAACACCATAAAAATTGTTCTTGCAGATGACCATGTTTTTGTTAGAGATGGCATCAAAGCACTTTTAGAAGATGAAAATAATCTGATAGTTGTCGATGAAGCTGCAGATGGAGTTGAAGCACTTGAGGTTGTAAAAAAGAACAATCCAGACTTATTGATCGTGGATATCAGGATGCCAAAAATGAATGGTATTGAAGTAGTACAAGAGCTCAGTAATAGTTATCCTAACGTTAAAACGCTTGTTCTATCTATGCATGATTCTGAAGAGTATGTATTAAAATCTATAGAAGCTGGAGCAGATGGCTACCTGTTAAAGGGTTCAAGTAAAGTAGAATTTCTTAAGGCGTTATACACAATAGTATCTGGCGAAAAATATTTCTCCGGAGATGTTTCTTCAATTATTATAAATAACTTTCTAAATAATGGTTCAAAAAAATATAGTACAGAAAAAACTCCTGCAAATCCGTTCAAACTTACCAAAAGGGAAAAACAAATTCTATCGCTGGTTTTGAAAGGAAAAAGCAACAAAGAGATTGGCTTGGAATTAGAGGTAAGCAAAAGAACTATAGAAGTCCATCGTTTTAATCTTATGAAAAAACTAGAAGTTAAAAACCTCATAGAGCTCTCAAAAAAAGCTACTGAATATAATTTGGTTTAATTGTTAAAACAAGCTTTTAATTTTAATAATTTTCGTTCCATTATTTTAATGTATTTACAATATTAAAGCCTTAAATTATCATTCTGGTAATAATATTCAATCCACTTAATTTTATTCTTTCTAGCCATTTTTTATAATTATTTTTAATCTAAATAATTAAATGAGATGCGGCAAAATGAAGTTAAAACAACATGCTCTTATTGTGGTGTTGGTTGTGGAATTATTGTAAAGAAAGATGTAAACAATAAAGTTTATGTTGAAGGAGATAAAAATCATCCCGTAAATAAAGGCATGCTTTGTTCCAAAGGAATGAATCTTCATTATGTTGCCAATGATTTTTCAGACAGAATTCTACATCCACAAATGCGGTGGAGTAGATCGCATCCTCTTGAAAAAGTAAGTTGGGATGTTGCATTAGACAGGGCAACTGCCGTTTTTAAATCCATTATACAAAAATATGGTTCAGACAGCGTTGGCTTTTATGTTTCAGGACAGTGTTTAACCGAAGAATATTATATAGCAAATAAACTAACCAAAGGTTTTCTTGGCACAAATAATATTGATACCAATTCCAGATTATGTATGAGTTCGGCTGTAGTTGGATACAAAAAAACATTTGGGGAAGATTCTGTGCCAATTGCTTATGATGATATAGAACTGGCAGATTGTTTTTTTATAACTGGAGCAAATCCTGCATGGTGTCATCCAATTCTTTTTAGGCGACTAGAAAAACATAAAGAACAAAATCCTGATGTGAAAATTATTGTTGCAGATCCTCGCAAAACAGATACAGCAAATTTTGCAGATCTCCATCTCCAAATCATTCCAGGAACAGACGTAATACTTCAAAATGCTATAGGAAGACGCTTGATTGAAAGAGGTATGATTGATAGGAAGTTTATTAAAAATCATACCGAAAATTTTGATAAATACAAAAAGCAGGTTCAATCTATATCTCTCAAAGAATCAGCCAAATTATGTGGTATCACAGTAGATTTAATTAAGAAAGCCGCTTCAATGATTGGAAGCTCTAAAGCTTTCATAAGCATGTGGGCAATGGGACTTAATCAAAGCTCTATTGGTAGTAATAAAAACTTTTCTCTTTTAAATTTATCATTAATTACAGGGCAAATAGGAAAGCCAGGATCTGGTCCATTTTCACTTACTGGGCAACCAAACGCAATGGGTGGAAGAGAAGTTGGTGGTATGGCAAATTTACTGGCTGCTCATAAAGATTTATTAAACAAACAACATAGGGAGGAAGTTGCAGATTTTTGGAATGCGGATAAAATCTCACCAAAACCAGGATTTACAGCAACCGAAATGTTTGATGCATTGGAAAATGGTAAAATGAAAGCTATATGGATTATTTGCACAAATCCTATGGTAAGTTTGCCAAATGCCCATCGAATAGAAAAAGCGTTAAAAAATGCCAAGTTTGTTATTGTTCAAGATATTTCTAAGAATGCAGATACTGTAAATTATGCCGATTTAGTTTTACCTGCCGCAGGTTGGCTGGAAAAAGAAGGCACTATGACCAATTCTGAAAGGCGTATCTCATATCTCCCAAAACTGATTGACCCACCAGGAGAAGCAAGGCCTGATGTAGAAATATTGTG
>DATGBV010000225.1:0-11768 GCA_035312485.1 Flavobacteriaceae bacterium
TTCTTGTTGTGGTTTTAAAATATCAGGCATTTTTAGTTGCGGTTCCAATTTGGTATTTGGGTCTTCCACCATTAAAGGAATCACACCATACAAACGAATAGGCAAGTCATTAGCTGAAATAGCATGTGGTTGCAGTAATGAAATATTGACAAACACGTTTGGTGCCATTATGGATGTTATAGGGATATCAACGATTGTTTCACCTTGTTGAGTTTTTACCCATTGATAATCTAAAACTTCCGTTCCGTTTTCAATACTTACTAAAGCACGACCTTCATTACCAGAATTAAATGTGATTTTAGCCATATCACCAACGTTATATTGTTCTTTGTCGGCTGAAAACACTAACATTTTAGCCGCTTCTTTATCTCCAGGAGGCGAATACCAATTTTTATAAAAGTAGGCTGTTCTTCCTGTGGCATGGCCACTTTTTGGGTCAATAACTCTAATAAGGTAACGACCACGTTCGTTATTTGGAATTTTAATATTGAAACTTCCTTTTCCGTTAGCATAAGTATTTACTTTTGTATCTAAATAGGGCCTATGATACGTGCTAGATACATAACTAGACAAATTATCATAGGATGAATTCCACCACCAACGCCATTCAATTTTATAGATTTTAACTTCAAGGTTGTTACGCTGAATGGGTTTTCCGTTTTTATCTACAACTACCACGTCAAAGGTTTGGTTTTCATCTGTAAAAAATGAGCCATAAGCATTTCCTTTAGGTGAACGCAAACCAACAAACGACTCGTAAGGTGCATATTGTTTGGTAAAGGCATCCATTGAAAAATCGCCACCATTTTCAAACGCACGCACTAAAAACTGAACGTTTAACATACCTGGAGCATTTTTACCAACTTCAAGTTTGTTGTTGATTTTTGCTAAACCATCAGCATCAACATTGCCTTCAAATACGTTAATTTCTTCGGTATTGAATTGACGTGTTGGGTCTGTAAAGACATAATCTTTATAGTTTTTAAAACTTGAATACGAGGTACTGAATTTCGCTTTTATTTCAGCTTTTAAGTTTTTTCCAATTGCACCATGAAGCCATTTTACATCCAATATTCCATTTAATGGTTTGTTACTTGTTAGTATGTCGTTTTCAAAATCGACTTTAATTTTTAATCGGTTGGGTTTTACGGTTTCAATTTTTAACCCTTTATGAAAGATTGCACCACCAACCGATACTTTGGCGTTGTAGTTTCCAGTTTTATCTTCAGTGGCTGTTGGAACAGTAAATTTGTAAAAATTGTTAAGGTTGTCAGCTGTTATATTTTTATAGACCAGTTTTCCGTTAGGGTCTGTGATTTCCATTTTTACAGGATGGCCTTTAGGGAGTTTGTTGGCTAAATCATTCAACATAAAGGTTAAGTGCAACGTGTCTCCGGGTCGCCAAACACCACGTTCGCCGTAGATGTAACCTTTAAGTCCACGTTGTAATTTATTTCCAGAAACATCAAATTTGCTTAAGGATAAGGAGTTTCCATCAGCAAGTTTTACATAGGTTTTATTTGAACCTTTTGAGACAATAGCAAAAGCGGCATGTTTTTCAGCATCAATAGTTATCAAACCTTCTTTGTCTGTAGTTCTACTGGCTATTTTTTGTTGCTGAAAACTATATAAAATCACCGATGCATTCGCTTCCGGATTAGTGGTTAAAATATCGGTTACTGCAAAATAATAGGAATTGTTAGTGCCTTGTTTTGCAATAACACCTAGATTTGAAGCCAGTAAATTTTGGGAAACAATGTGGTTTTCATTATAATAAGCTTCGTGACAAGGATTTTCGCGTTCTTGCCAATTGTAAGTATAGTTTCTGTATCTGTAAGTGAGATTGTCCCAGTATTCTTCTTCTTTTAACTCTTCGTCTTCAATAAAGGTTTCGTTATACTCGTCTTCATAATAATAATCTTCCTCATAGTAATAATTGTTATATTCGTCATTTTCAGAATTTGTAATAGAGGCATTTGCAGTGCAATCATACAACGAATAGTTTTTTTTGAAACTTAATTCTACACGATAAATTGCTCCAGGATCAGCTTTAAAATATTTAGATAAATCGATACTATAGGCTTTCCATTTTCCAGTGTTTTCAGATTCGGTTTGCAACTGAATGGTTTGTTTTGCTATACGACGCCCTACTTTTCTTATGTTTCGTTCATTATTGCTATTTAGGTTGTTATCTTGAAGGAATTGTAAAATATTATCTTCAAAAATCTTAATCACGCGTACATCAACAGCTTTAAGATTTACCGCTTCAAAATTGAATTTCAATTCTTGAGAGTTGGGTAAAAAGGTTCCGTTACTAATTAAACGAACTTGAGGTTTTAGCTCTTCAAAAGCAATAAGTTCAGAAAACGGTTTTTTCAGTTTATAACCTTCTTCATTTGAGATACCTTGAAACACATCTACCTGAATATTGCCAACCAGTTTACTATCTGGATAAACTTTCAAGACATTACCATCAACAATATATTTTGGATTTTTTACACTTTGAATAGTGACCAATCCGTCAAAATTTTGTTGCTTTTTTAAAGGGTCTGAAAAATTGATGGATAGAAATTGTTCTGGTGATTGAATCACATCCACATCAATAATTGTGAAGTTATTGATACCTGGAATAAGCACATTGTTTTCGCCTTCATTATCTGCTTTTATGACTTTTCCGTTCCATTTTACCAGAATGTTGCTGTCTTCGATTTTTCGATTAATACTATCTATTTTGAATTCAAAAACTTTAGCTCTTTCATTTGCTTCGTTAAAAACAATAGATAATTTTTTGCCATCTTGAGAAGCAGAGACCAATTTTTTTGCGTTTTCAAGCGAAATCATATCTGCCGAACGCAAAACAGATTCTAAATACTGCCAGTTTTTGCTATATGACTGTAAGTTATTAGTCACAATATTAAAGTTAGGTGTTATGGTTTTAAACTGAAAGGTGTAATCATCAAAACCGTCTGGCATGTTGTTATAAATCTTATTTAGTTTAATTGTAACAGTATATTCTGTAGCAGGTTCAAGTGGTTCGTCTGGCGTAAAAAATAATGTGTGTTTATTAGCAACTGTTAGCTTTCCTTGTACGTGAGGTGAAATTTTAACAATGTTGTCGGTAATTTCCTGTCCCATTTCCCAACCTTCAACATCATTGACCAAATTAATTTGAATTGGGTCTGCAACAGAAGTTAATCCAGATGAAGTATAACTTATGTAACCTCTAAATTTGAAAAGATTATCGGTTTCTACTACTTTCTTTTTACACGAAATTACTAACGTAAGTATTACTATGGTAGCTAAAAGCTTTCTTATTAGCATAGATTGATGGTTTTATAAAATTGAACTTTAAAGAAGTGTAGGTAATTCCTTGTTAAATTAATTACGCTCAAGTTTTGGGTTTTAGTCTTCGGGTGTTTGTTAAATTGTTCTTAAAGTCGTTAATCTTTATAAATCCCTATAAAAAGTTCACCTTTATCATTCATACTTGCTCTGTACATACCAGCAGTGTTAAATTCCATAACCAAGTTTCCGTATTTATCAAGAGCTATTATACCGCCATTACCAGCACCATCGCCAATGCTTGGCAACTTGTTTTGAATAACTTCGTTAGCAGCGTCTTTTAAACTTAAACCCTTATATTCCATAAGTACCGAAATATCATATGCTACCATGCCTCTAATAAAATACTCTCCCGAACCAGTACTTGACACAGCACATGTGTTGTTATTTGCGTATGTTCCAGCACCTATAATTGGAGAATCACCAATGCGTCCCCTACGTTTGTTGGTCATACCTCCAGTTGAAGTTCCTGCTGCAAGATTTCCGTTTTTATCTAATGCAACACAACCAACTGTTCCAAATTTAGAATCTTTAATTGAACTATCAAAAAGGGCAGTTTTATTATTGGCTACTTTTTTCTTTTCGTTTTCTTTTGCATTTTTAAGAGACTCATATCTGCTTTGAGTAAAGAAATAATCAGAACCAACCACTTCAAGACCTTGCTCTTGAGCAAAGACTTCAGCACCTTCACCAGATAACATAACATGTGGAGAACTTTCCATGATAGCTCTTGCTAAATCAATTGGATTCTTAACTGTTGTTGTACCAGCAGAGGCACCAGCATTTAAGGTCTTTCCATCCATGATTGAGGCATCTAGTTCGTTGGTTTCAGCATTAGTGAACACGGCTCCTTTTCCGGCATTGAATAAAGGGGAATCTTCCAAAACATTAATGGTTTTTTGTACAGCATCCAAACTACTTCCACCATCTTTTAAAATGTTATACCCAATGCGAATAGCCTCTTCAAGTTTAGCTTTATAACCGGCCTCCTTTTCTGGTGACATGTTTTCTTTTAAAATAGTTCCCGCACCACCATGAACAACAATAGCAAACTCTGACTTTTTACTGTACAGTACATTTAAAGAGGTAGAGTCATTATAGTGGTTATTTTTTTTTGACAATGCCTTCAATTCGGCTTCATTCATGCAGCCAGTTAATGATAAAAACATGAATAAAAAACAGAGTAAATATTTCATGAAAAACAACAATTTATTATTCCATTAAAGTTACATTATTTAGAATTGAACTGTAAAGCTAAAACAACATTTTATTAGTATCTTCGCGTAAAATTTAATAATTCGTAAAAAATAAGCATATATGGAAGTCATTGTTACAGATTTCGGAATTAATGAAGCTCTAAAACAACTAGGAGTTAAAGATGTAAACGAAGGGTCTTCAACCGGATCGAATAATTTTTCAAGTGGAAATATAATTGAAAGTTTTTCACCTGTAGATGGAAAGCTAATAGCTAAAGTAAAAGCAACAACAAAAGACGATTACAAAAAAGTAATGAGTGCTGCAACATTAGCTTTTAAAACTTGGAGAACAATGCCTGCTCCACAGAGAGGAGAAATTGTACGCCAGTTTGGAGAAAAGCTACGTGAGAAAAAGGAAGCTCTTGGCAAATTAGTTTCATATGAAATGGGGAAGAGCTATCAAGAAGGGTTAGGTGAGGTACAGGAAATGATCGATATCTGCGATTTTGCCGTTGGTTTATCACGCCAACTTCACGGCTTGACAATGCATAGTGAGCGTCCTGGACATAGAATGTATGAGCAATATCACCCATTAGGTGTTGTTGGTATAATATCTGCGTTTAATTTTCCTGTTGCTGTTTGGTCTTGGAATACAGCCTTGGCATGGATTTGTGGAGATGTTTGTGTTTGGAAGCCTAGTGAAAAAACACCGCTTTGCGGAATAGCTTGCCAGAATATTGCAGCTGAAGTTTTTGCTGCCAATAATTTGCCTGAAGGCATCTCTTGCTTAATAAATGGAGACTATAGAGTTGGAGAGTTTATGACCAAAGACACTAGAGTGCCTTTAGTATCAGCTACAGGAAGCACTAGAATGGGCAAAATAGTTGCTCAAGAAGTTGCTGCTCGTTTAGGTAAATCGCTGCTTGAACTTGGAGGTAACAACGCGATAATCGTTACTCCTGATGCTGATATAAAAATGACTGTTATTGGAGCCGTTTTTGGAGCTGTTGGTACTTGCGGACAACGTTGTACTTCTACACGCCGTTTAATTATTCATGAAGACATTTATGACCAAGTAAAGAATGCTATTGTTGATGCTTATGGTCAATTGAGAATAGGAAACCCGTTAGATGAAAACAACCATGTTGGACCATTGATTGACACAGATGCTGTCAAAATGTATGAAAATGCATTAACTCAAGTTGTTGAAGAAGGCGGGAATATTGCTGTAGATGGAGGAGTTCTTTCAGGTGAAGGTTATGAATCGGGATGTTATGTTAAACCAGCCATTGCTGAAGCACAACCTCATTATAAAATTGTTCAGCATGAAACATTTGCTCCTGTTTTATATTTATTGAAGTATTCTGGTAATGTCGAAAATGCGATTGATATTCAAAATCAAGTGGCACAAGGATTATCGTCTGCTATAATGACCAATAATTTACGTGAAGCTGAACGTTTTTTATCTGTAGCAGGTTCTGATTGCGGAATAGCAAATGTAAATATTGGAACTTCTGGCGCCGAAATCGGAGGTGCTTTTGGAGGTGAAAAAGAAACTGGAGGTGGTCGTGAATCTGGTTCTGATGCATGGAAAGTTTATATGAGACGTCAGACCAATACCATTAATTATACCACAGAATTGCCATTAGCACAAGGTATCAAATTTGATTTATAGAATTTCAAATCATCTATGTAACATTAAAAGCCACATTTTGGATGTGGTTTTTTGTTTGAAATTAAGCAACCTTTTTTAAGTTATATCATCTATAAATAAAAGACTACAAAAATGAAATATGTTTTATTCTCTTTAATGTTGTTTTTAGCAATGTGTAACACTAATGATGACGACGATCAAGTTTTTTGCACAGAGCAATATGTCTATGGTTTAAGTGTAATTGTAAAAGATGCTAATACGAATAATATAATCACAGAAAATATTACTGTAATCGCAAGAGATGGTAATTATCAAGAAACTTTAATGACAATTGAAGGAGTTGACTCTTTTTTTGGTGCAGGCGAACGTGCTGGAAGCTATTTTATTGAAGTAACATCAACCAATTATCAACCTTACATTTCAGCTGCAGTTTTAGTAGCAGAAGATGTATGTCATGTAATTCCAGAAAATGTTGAAATATTCTTACAACCTTTATAATACTAGCTATACTTCACTTTTCTTAAAATTCGTAAAGATTCCTTATATAGATTATAAACTTCGTCACTATAGGCTTTCAAATAAGGTTTTGCTTCGTTAAGTTTATCAATAGCTTCATGAAATAAATTTAAATAGCAAACAAGATAAGTAGCAGGCAAATTTTTTATATCATGCTGTTCATTTTTATTAAGGCTTAACCCTTTCTTTAATTTTTCCAACAAAGCGTTATTTGCATTATAAATATGAAACAATACTTTTTTATCAAATTCTGGAGGCTCAAATAAAAGTTTAGTATTAATGGTATAATTAGCATTGTCTTCAAACTTAATTAATGTTTCTTCAAGCTTATAATATTTGTAAGAGTTTTGCAATCCTAAATGAACATACTCAACAATCTTAAATTTATTTTCATCATATTCAATTGAGACTTCATCAAGATCAGAATAAAACAAGCGTACTTGTTCATTAATTAACTCTATATCAACCCTTGAAAAGAAAACATCGTCTTTTACCTTCTTTTTTTGTCCAGCCCAACACAACACAAAGTATTCTTTAAAAACTTTATACTGTGGATTAAAATCTTTTCGGTTATTTAAAAAAGAAAAAACACCATCAAGTGTATGTTCAATATTGTTTTGCGCATGATTTTCTACAGCAGCTACAATTTCAGAATTTACATCTTTTAGCTCAATGTCAAAAACCTTTGGCATACTCATGCTTCCATCTCTAAAAAAAACAGAGCCCCCATAATATTTCCATATATTTTTTCTTAATGAGGTTATTTGATTAATAGGTCTTATCGTTACAAGCCCAACAACGCGATCATCTTGTAAATGTGGAAAAGGAATGTTTTCATACTGCACTATTGGAGGATTTGCCATATAGGCATTAATAAGGTTTTGAATTTTGCTATCATCAAAAAAATCAACACCTACAATTTTGTTGTCTTCATCTTCAACACCAATGACTATATATGAATTGTTTTTTGGGTTACTGTTTGAAAGCGCACAGATATGTTTTAAAAATTTGGCCTTACCCTCTTTTTGGCTGATGTCAATTTTCCGTTTTTTATCATAGAAGCTATTTTCATCATTGTGTGATAGTAAATTCTTAATTAAAAGGCGCTTATTAATCATTGGTGTTGTTGGAGCGTTTATGGGATTTTAAAAGAATTTTGTGCAGTTTATCTATGCTTTTTGTAATTCAAATATAAAAATACATAAAAGACATCTAATCGTGTATTTTTATCTTGCATCTTATAAAAAATATTAGTCGTTTAATTACTGTATTTAAAGATTTTAAATTATGACTTTAATGATTACAGGCAATTGTAAAGTCCTTTTTTAAGTTTTTTGCGTATATAAAACTACAAACACAAAAACTATAATATTCTATGAAAGCATTAAAAAAAATCAAATCATTAATTCTTCTACCTCTCTTAATATTATTTTTTAACTGTAATGACGATTCTAATTCTGTTTCTAACACTGATTCAGAAATGGCGCGTTTTTCAATAAAATTAGTTGATGCACCTGGCGATTATGACAAGGTGTTTGTTGATGTTATTGACATTAGAATTAAAATGAATGACGATAGTGATGGAGAAGATGGATGGATGAGCGTTCCAACTAATGCTGGACAATACGACTTGTTAGAATTAACAGGTGGCGAAAGCGCTGTTTTGGTTGATGATTATGAAGTATTAGCTGGAGAATTAAGTCAAATCAGACTGGTTCTAGGCGATAATAATTACGTTGTAAATGGTGATGAGGAATTTGAATTAAAAACACCAAGTGCACAGCAGTCAGGATTAAAACTAAAGGTAAACCAAGAACTAGAAGCTGGTTACCTTTACAGTTTTGTATTAGACTTTAACGTTGCAGAATCTATCGTAGATGCAGGTAATTCTGGCAATATTATCTTAAAACCAGTCATCAATACCAGTTTAGAAGCTGCTTCAGGAATTATTGAAGGCGCTATAAGTCCAAGCGATTTTCAAACCGAAGTTTCGGTTATGGTTGGAGAAGAAACCATAATAAGTTATGCGACTCCTGAAAACGGTGGTGTATTTATGTTGTATGGTGTACCAGAAGGAACATACGATTTAACAATTACTCCAGATGCAGAATCTAATTACGCAGGACAAGTTATAAGTGTTGATGTTGTAAACGGTCAAATCACGAATGTAGGCACTATTGAATTAGAACTTCTTCCTGGATCTATTACAGGAACTATTTTAAATGAAGGTCTTGCAGTTGAGGCTTCAGTAATGGTTGACGGAGAAGAAGTAACAGCCAGCACAGACGAATCAGGTGTTTTCTTATTAGAAAACTTACCAGTTGGTATGTATACTGTAACATTAACACCAGATGAAGGCTCTGGATTATCTCCAACTGAAATCATGGATGTTGAAGTTATGGCAAATCAAACTACAGATTTAGGAGAAATTACATTAGAGTAAAGACTTTTAAATAAAATTTGTTTAAAGCGCGATATCATTGATATCGCGCTTTGTTTTTTTAACCAATTGTTAACAGCATAGCATTAAATAATTTAACAACTTGCAATGCTCAAATAAGGACTGTATATTCGAGGTTTAAAAAAATAAAAATGATGGAAGAAACAGGTACAATAGATATTAAGACCATTAATGAAAAAATTGAAAAAGAGAGTGCTTTTGTCGATTTGCTCACACTTGAAATAAACAAAGTAATTGTTGGGCAAAAGCACATGGTAGAAAGATTGCTGATAGGTTTATTAGGACAAGGTCACATACTTCTAGAAGGTGTTCCAGGACTTGCAAAAACTTTAGCAATTAATACACTATCCCAAGCCGTGCATGGAAGTTTTAGTAGGATACAATTTACTCCGGATTTATTGCCTGCAGATGTTGTAGGAACGCTTATTTACAACATAAAAGAAAATGACTTCTCTATTAAGAAAGGACCAATTTTCGCCAATTTTGTTTTAGCAGATGAAATTAACAGAGCACCAGCAAAAGTGCAATCTGCTCTGCTTGAAGCCATGCAGGAAAAACAGGTCACCATTGGAGACGAAACTTTTAAACTGGATAAACCATTTTTAGTAATGGCAACTCAAAATCCAGTGGAGCAAGAAGGAACATATCCTTTACCAGAAGCACAAGTAGATCGTTTTATGTTGAAGACTGTAATTGATTATCCCAAAATGAATGAAGAACAACTAATAGTTCGTTCAAATTTAAAAGATGGATTTGAAAAAATTAATCAAGTGGTCTCTTTACAACAAATTCTGGATGCTCAAAAAGCGGTTAGAGAAGTCTATATGGATGAAAAAATAGAAAAATACCTTTTAGATATTGTTTTTGCTACACGATATCCAGAAAAATATAAACTACCTGATTTAAAACCACTTATTTCTTTTGGAGCCTCTCCTAGAGGAAGTATAAATTTAGCTATTGCTTCAAAATGTTATGCTTTCATTAGGCGAAGAGGTTATGTTATTCCAGAAGACGTTCGAGCTGTTGTACATGATGTGCTTCGTCATAGAATAGGTATAACCTATGAAGCAGAAGCCGAAAATGTGACTTCTGAAGATATTATCAATAAAATTGTAAACGAAATAGAAGTACCTTAAAGTTTCCCATTTGTTGTTAAATGAATATTGATTATTGTCGGCAGAAAAAATGGATACTAAAGAATTACTAAAAAAAGTTCGTAAAATAGAGATTAAGACGCGTAGGTTGTCTGATCATATTTTTGGAGGCGAGTACCACTCTACCTTTAAAGGAAGAGGTATGACTTTTAGTGAAGTGCGCCAGTATCAATATGGCGATGATGTAAGAAACATAGATTGGAATGTAACTGCTCGATATCATGAACCATTTATTAAAGTTTTTGAAGAAGAGCGAGAACTAACAATGATGCTCATGGTAGATGTTTCTGGTTCAGAACTTTTTGGAACAGAAGCTCAATTTAAAAACGAAGTTATTACAGAAATAGCGGCAACACTAGCATTTTCTGCAACACAAAACAATGACAAAATTGGATTGATTTTATTTTCTGATGAAGTTGAACTCTATATTCCACCTAAAAAAGGACGTTCACATGTGCTTCGTATCATTAGAGAACTTATTGAATTTGAAACAAAAAGCAAACAAACCAATATTGCAGATGCCTTAAAATTCATGTCCAATGTTATGAAGAAAAAGGCCATCGTATTTGTATTATCAGATTTCATTTGTGATGATTACCAACATACATTAAAAATTGCTTCAGGGAAACATGATGTTACAGGTATTCGTATTTATGATAAGTATGAAGAAGAGATACCAAATCTTGGAATTGTTCAAATGCAGGACGAAGAAACAGGAGAGTTAATGTTAGTCAATACAACTTCAAAAAGAGTAAGGCGAAATTATTCTAAATTTTATCAGGATAAAGTAGCTTATTACAAAGATAGTTTTACAAAGTCTGGTGCAGGTGTTATTGATTGCCGAGTTGATGAAAGTTATGTCAAAAAACTTTTAGGATATTTTAAAAGAAGAAATTAAAAATGTTTGGTAGGATAAGCTACATATTAAGAAATAATAGCACAAATTTTAAAAAGACTTCGGTCTTTTTGTCTTTTTGTTTTTTGCTTTTGCCTTTATTTTTGGTTGCACAAGTAACATCCACTATAGATAGCACATCAATAAAAATAGGCGAACAAATCACCTATAAGATTCAGGTTGAAACAGACACAACAGATTTGGTGGTATTTCCAGAAGGGCAAACTTTTATGCCCCTAGAAATGATAGAATCATATAATATAGATACAACCAAACAAAATGACAAATTCAAATTAATCAAAAAATACGGACTAACCCAATTTGATTCTGGAGCTTATACTATTCCTAGGCAAAAAATTGTTGTTGGAGATAAAACATTTTTTACAGATTCTTTAAAAGTTGAGGTAAACAATATTGAAATTGATACTACAAAACAAGGCTTGTATGATATTAAACCAATTATAGAAGTTGAAAAAAACAGAAGCAATTGGTGGAAATATTTATTATTAATACTATTTATTTTAGGTGTTGTTGGATTTCTATTGTATTG
>DATGBV010000226.1:0-13478 GCA_035312485.1 Flavobacteriaceae bacterium
TAGCCAAAAGTTGCATTGTAGATTGAATATCATCACGTTGTTTAACTAATGCTCTGCATAATGAAAGAGGCAAACTCATTTCCATTAAAAGCTCATCATAGGTATTGATACTCTCCTTTATTAATCTAAAAACTTCAAATAAAAGATATTCTCCATTATTTGAAATTTCTTGATTACGTTCTTTTATCTGTGTTTTATTATAATGATTTTTTAATATGCTAACAGATTTTGGAATAATTTCATGTCTATCAATTTCATTAACCAATTCTCTGCTATACTCATGTCTTTTAAACTGTCTTTCCTTAAAAAACTTTTTCATTGATTCATTTGGAACACTTTTAAATATTTCAGAATAAATTTTTTCAGCTTCATAATTCACTCTTAATACATTATTTATTTTGCTTGAAATCCGTTCTGAATGCTTCATATAATACTAAATTAAGTTAAATATAAATTATATACGTGAAATTTAAGATTTATAGAACTTAAAAACCCGATTTTAACTTTATTTTGTAAATTTTAAAATTTTATGTCAAAAAACTACTTTATTTTCAAAAAGTTTTCCATAAATCAGAGCAATTGTGCTATGAAAATTGGTACAGATGCCGTGTTACTTGGGGCTTGGGCAACTGTTGAAAACTATTTAAATACTGTTTTGGATATTGGAACTGGAACAGGAATTATTGCCCTCATGCTTGCACAACGTAGTAATGCAGAATTGATTGATGCTCTTGAGATTGACGCAGATGCTTATGAGCAATGTGTAGAGAATTTTGAAAATTCTAAATGGAGTGACAAATTATTTTGTTACCATGCTTCACTTTTAGAATTTACAGAAGAAATTGATGATAAGTATGATTTGATAGTTTCTAATCCACCCTTTTATTCGGAAGATTACAAAACTCAAAACACTAAAAAGGATTTGGCAAGATTTCAAGACGCCATGCCTTTTGAGCATTTGCTTGAAAGTGTTTCCAAATTATTGTCAGAAAATGGAATCTTTTCAGTAATTGTTCCCTTTAAAGAAGAGAAGGATTTTGTTCGATTAGCTTCAAACTATAATCTTTATTCAAATAGAATTTTACATGTAAAAGGAAATCCCAATTCTGAAATAAAAAGAAGCCTAATAGAATTTTCATTTAATGAAATTACAATAAAAATTGAAGAACTCATTATAGAAACTTCACGACATCAATACACTGAAGATTACATCAATCTTACTAAAGATTTTTATTTAAAAATGTGAGCCAATCAATTACCGTGCTTGTTCCATTTCATTAGTACATAAAAGGGGATTCCACAAATTAATAATAAGAATCCATAAAACACGCTTTCTTTTCCAGCGCCATAAATTGCCCAAAGTGAAAACAATATTCCTAGCATTCCAAGAGATATTGTTTTTATCCAACTATCTATGTGAATTCTTCTTTCTATTAAAACAAGAATATATGCAGCAGCCACTAATAAATATGGTATTAAATTAGAAAACACAACGATATCTGCAATAAATTTAAATTGGTCTACAAGACCATCAGATAAATTCATTAACATAATTGCAGATGTGAGCAAACTACCTATAACTAATCCCATTGCCGGTGCTCCCTTTTTATTCTGCTTTCTAAATATTTTAGGAAATAATTTGTCTTGTGAAGCTGCCATTGGTATTTGACCAGTAAAGAGTATCCAACCATTCAAGCATCCAATTGCTGCCATTGCTATGCCGCCAGCAACAAAATATCCTCCAAAATCACCACCTATTAGTCTTGCTGCTTCAGCAAATGGTGAAGGTGAAGCTGCCAAAACATCCATTGGGAGAATTCCGAATAGTACAAAGGTGCTCAAAATATATACAAAAGTTACAATGATTGTTCCTAGTAAAGTAGCTCTGGGCACAGTCTTTTCAGGATTTTCAACATTAGCAGCAGGTATAGAAGCAGATTCTAAACCTAAAAAAGCATATAATGTTATTGCTGCTACAACTGGGAATATCGCAAAATCATTTTCTCCAGTCAAATTAAATGATGGGAAATTATTAAAGTCAAATAAAAATAATCCTGCGAATATTACAAAAACCAAAGGCATTAATTTCAAAACTGTTGTAATAACCTGCACCTTTCCAGATTCTTTAATGCCTCTAGTGTTAATCCACGTAAATATCCAAATGAAGGACAATCCAGCCAAAACCCTAATTATTGGGTCACTATCAAGAATTGGAAAAAAGAAACTTAAAGCACCAACAATAGTTATAGCCAAAGCCGCATTACCAACCCAAATAGATATCCAATAACCCCAAGCCACCAAAAATCCAATAAAATCACCAAAACCTGCTCTGGAATATGTATAAGGTCCACCACTTTTATTTACAATAATCTTGCTGAAATTACCAAATATTTTTGCTAAAATAAATGCTCCAGCTGCTGTGAAAATCCAGCCTAAAAAACTAATACTACCGTAAGGAGCAAGAATTGCTGGTATAACAAAAATACCAGCGCCTATCATATTTCCAATGACATACGATGTAGAAGTAATTAATCCAATTTTTTGTGGTTTTGCCATGTTGTTGTGGTTAGTAAAGAATGAACTAAATGTACAATTATATTATTTATGAAAGAAAATTCTTTAACAAACAAAATATTTCAATAGAATTTAATCCTTTTCACTAGATATAGTTAACTTTGAAAACTTATAATTCAACCTTAAATGAAACCAGATTTATTTGAAGCTCCAGACTATTACAACCTTGATGAGCTTTTATCAGATGAGCATAAATTAGTACGTGATGCTGCCAGAGAATGGGTAAAACGCAGTGTATCTCCTATCATAGAAGAGTATGCTCAAAAAGCAGAATTTCCAACCCAAATTATAAATGGTTTAGCAGAGATTGGTGCTTTTGGCCCTTACATCCCAGCTGAATATGGAGGCGCTGGTTTAGATCAAATCTCTTATGGATTGATCATGCAGGAAATAGAACGCGGAGATTCTGGTGTTCGTTCAACGGCTTCTGTGCAATCGTCATTAGTTATGTATCCTATTTGGAAATATGGCACAGAAGAACAACGTCAAAAATACTTACCAAAACTAGCATCTGGAGAATGGATGGGTTGTTTTGGTCTGACAGAACCTGACCACGGAAGTAATCCTTCAGGAATGGTAACCAATTTTAAAGACAAAGGAGATCATTATTTGTTGAATGGAGCCAAAATGTGGATTAGCAATGCACCTTTTGCTCAAGTTGCTATAGTATGGGCAAAAGATGAATCTGGACGAATTCATGGTTTGATAGTAGAACGTGGAATGGAAGGTTTTTCAACACCTGAAACACACAACAAGTGGTCGCTTCGTGCCAGTGCAACAGGTGAACTTATTTTTGACAACGTGAAAATTCCTAAAGAAAACTTATTGCCTAACAAATCAGGACTTGGCGCTCCACTTGGTTGTCTGGATTCTGCACGTTACGGCATTGCTTGGGGAGCTATAGGAGCTGCTATGGACTGTTATGATACAGCACTTCGTTATAGTAAAGAACGTATGCAATTTGGCAAACCCATTGGTCAATTTCAATTACAACAAAAAAAGTTGGCTGAAATGATTACAGAAATTACCAAAGCGCAACTTTTAACATGGAGATTGGGTGTTTTGCGTAATGAAGGTAAAGCTACTTCTGCACAAATATCTATGGCAAAACGTAATAATGTAGATATGGCAATAAACATTGCACGAGAAGCAAGACAAATACTCGGTGGTATGGGAATTACTGGAGAGTATAGTATTATGCGCCACTCTATGAATCTTGAAAGTGTGATTACTTATGAAGGCACTCATGACATACATCTTTTAATTACAGGCTTGGATATTACTGGATTGAATGCTTTTAAATAGTCGTTAAACGACATTTTATTATCTCACTCTTACGGACATTGAGGGTAAAATAAAAAATATAACTAATCAAGATATGCTTCTCTTAATAGTGAAGCATTTTTTGTTCAAATTATCTACATTTACAATATGTCTTCAAAAACAAGATTAAATAGAGCTTATAAAAACGCTAAAGTTGTTGATTTTGACAATGAAAGTAAGTTCATACTATTTAGTGATTGCCACAGAGGGGACAATAGTTTTGCAGACGATTTTGCCAACAACCGAAACATTTATTTTCATGCGTTAAAACACTACTATACAGAAGGTTTTACTTATTGTGAGTTAGGTGATGGTGATGAGCTGTGGGAGAATTTATCTTTTGAACCTATTCTTCAAGCACATAAAAATGTATATATGCTCATGAAGTTGTTTCATGACCAAGAACGCTTACATATGATTTGGGGAAATCATGATATGGTATATAGAAATCCTAATTATGTTGAAAAAAATCTCACCACTTATTTTGATGAAAAACTAGGTGAAGATGTAGAGTTATTTTGCAATATAAAATATCATGAAGGAATTGTATTAAAACACTCTGAAACAGGGCAAGAGTTATTTTTAACTCATGGCCATCAAGCAGATTGGTGGAATTATACATTTTGGAAATGGAGTAGGTTTTTAGTTAGAATACTATGGAAACCATTAAATGTAATGGGTATTGCAGACCCGACAAGTCCAGCAAAAAACTACAAAGAACTCATTAAAGTTGAACGACGAACCAAAAAATGGATTATAGAAAATGATAATCTCATTACTATTGTAGGACACACACATAGACCACGGTTTCCTGAACCAGGAGATATTGCTTTTTTTAATGATGGAAGTTGCGTACATCCAAGAAGTATAACTGGTTTAGAAATTGAAAATGGCGAAATATCTCTTATAAAATGGCAAATATCTACTAAAGAAGATGGTACACTTCAAATTGTTAGAGTATTACTTGAAGGTCCAAAAAAACTGATAGATTATAAAACGAATTAACTTAACTTTCTGGAGCAAGTTCAACCTCCAATCCTTGCATTTCCTTTGTTAATTGAATTTGGCATCCTAATCGACTATTACCTTTAACATAAAATGCTTCAGACAACATAGCTTCTTCTTCATCTTGAATTTCTGGTAGTTCGTGATTCGATTCAACATAACACTGACAAGAAGCACACATCACCATACCACCACAAATGCCAACCGTTCCTTCTGGTTCAAGTTCATAAGAACGTACGATTTCCATTAGGTTCATTGCCATGTCTGTAGGCGCCAATACTTCATGTATTGTTCCAGATCTATCTTTTATTTTTATTGTAATATCATTCATTGGTAAATTGGGATTGATTTAAGTTTTAAAGTGTTATTTTCTTAAAACTTAAATAAATGCTGACAAAAATAAATCTAAAATTCAAAACATCATAATTATATCCTACTTATTTTATAGACTTTATAGATTATTAAATTTTGGAGTTGCTGTATAACATAAAAAAACAAGAAAAGACTTAATGTAAGTTGATGCAGCTTAATTATTTTTATAATAAATCTTAAAATTGAAGTAAGGATTCAAGTACTCCCGTTATTCCAATATTGTGGTTTGGTATCTTCGGTTTCCTGCTCCCAGTAACCACGTGTTACCTTATGACCATCGAAGGTTTCCAACTTACGTTGATAAATCCAAATAGTAGGATTAAATACCATATCTGTAACGGCAACAGTATAAAGTTGAGGATCGTCTTCCGTTTTTCTTTTATCTTCCTCAATAAGAACTTCAAAACCATTATACTCCAATAGCTTTTTAAGGAAATCTCTTCTGTCTGCATCAACTCCCTTTTCAACAAAAGTAACTCTTGTATCATCAATGTTTCCAAACAAATGTCTACCTGTTAGTGCCATAATATGCTAATAAAGGGTTTTACTTAATTCGTAAATATATTCATATAAAGGACTATAGATACCAAGAACTAGAATACCTATTGCAGTTATCAATAGCCCTAATCTCATATAGATCTTGCTTTTAAAATGTGGTATGGCATTGTCGCTTTTTCGTAGAAACATGGCTCGAACCACCAAAAGGTAATAGTACAGTGAGATAGTAACATTAACCACGGCAATAAAAACCAAAAGGTAATAGCCTTCACTAGCTGCAGCAGTAAATAAAAAGAACTTGCCAAAAAACCCTGCAACAGGTGGTATGCCAGCTAAAGAGAATAGGGCTAGCATCATAACCAAACTTACATTTGGATTTGTTCGATACAACCCTTCGTAATCTTTCATGTTTTCTTTTCCCGTTTGTAGTGATATAGCCTGAACAACACCAAATGCTGCCAAATTTGAAAATATATAAATCAATACAAAATAAACAATGGTTGCTGTTCCTAATTGATTTCCTATTATCAATCCCAATAAAATAAATCCTGCCTGGGCTATGGAAGAAAAAGCTAAAAAACGTTTCATATTCTGTTGACGCAGAGCAAATAAATTACCAATAAACATGGTTAAAATTGCAATACCATAAACCATATTTTCCCAAACAGGCATTAATGGTTTTGCAACAGCAAACAATAAAATCATTAAAATGAAAATCGCAGCACCTTTAGAAATCACAGATAAATAGGACGCAATGCTTATTGGAGCACCTTCGTAAACATCGGCGGTCCAGAAATGAAATGGTACCAATGAAATTTTAAATGCTAAACCAGCAAAGAATAATATAAATCCTAAAATGGTTAAGTTTGATAAGGTAATTACTTCTATAATATCGTTAAAATAAATAGACCCAGAAGTTGCATACAACATTGAAATACCGAATAAAGAAGTTCCCGAAGCCAGAGCAGCAGACAGAATCAATTTAATTCCTGCTTCACTTGAAATGCGTTTTGTTGTTTCCAAAGCGGCTAAAGCAGCAACAGGAAGAGTCGATAATTCCAATCCCAAATAAAACATAAGGAAATCTCCTGCCGAAATCATAAAGTACATCCCTAAAAGCGAAGAAAACAACAGCACAAAGAATTCTGTACCTCTATATTGTTCTACAATTTTTTCCTGCAACCAATCACCTGATTGTAGAAGAAGAATAAATACGCCTAAATTCAGAATATTTTTAAAGAACTGAATTAGCGCATTGGTATGAAACATCCCTCCAAACAAGCTACCATAATCTATACTCAAAAATCCGATAATGGTATGAATCCCAAATAAAAAGATGGCTAAATGAACTATACTGCTCTTTTTAGATTGCGATAGAAAGACTTCAGCAATAATCAACAATAAAATTATCACTAATAGTAAAACTTCATGTCTCATCAATAAAAAATTACTTAAATCCATCTTTTAATTTTCTATATCTATTCTACAATAAGCCTTGAATAAAAGGCTGTAAACTTTCCAGTATCATATCGCTCAACCAAAGTGGTGCAACCCCAATTCCCACAATAGGTATTAATAACAACAAAATTCCAGATTTTTCAAACCAAGTCACACGTTCCAATTTTAAATAAGAATCATTCCTAATTGGACCCATTAACATAATTCCAACTACCCGTAATATATAGACCGCAGTAATCACAATCACTGAAACTGAAAGTATCGTAGCTACTCTTATAAAAATATCATCATTCTGAAAAGCACCTACAAATATGTTCATTTCTGCTACAAACCCACTAAAACCAGGCAATCCTAAAGATGCCAATCCCGCAATAACATAGATTACGGAAATAAAAGGAATTACTTTTAGTAAACCTCCAAGTTTTCTAATATCCCTTGTATGAGTCCGTTCATAAATCATACCAATAAGAGCAAAGAATAATGCTGTCATAAACCCATGTGACAGTGATTGGATAATAGCCCCATTCCATGCTGTTTTATTTAACATTAATAAAGCAAATAGAACCAATCCCAAATGACTCACCGAAGAATAGGCATTAATATATTTTAGATCTGTCTGTTTAATAGCGCTAAATGCACCATAAACTACTCCAATGACAGATAGTAATATAAACACCCATGACCAATCCATTGCACCTTCTGGCAGCAAATACATGGCTACTCGAAATACACCGTAACCTCCTAATTTCATAAGTACTCCTGCATGTAACATAGACACTGCTGTTGGGGCAGAAGCATGACCATCTGGCGACCATGTATGAAATGGAAACAATGCACTAATAACAGCAAAACCGATAAAGGTTAAAGGGAAAAATAGTTTTTGAGCCTCAAAAGGGATGTTTACTTTGGCTATTTCCAAAATGTTGAAGGTTAATACACCACCGTCTGCATCAGAATTATAGTAAATTCCTAAAATTCCCACCAACAGAACCGCGGAAGCACCCATAAGCATTAGTGTCAATTTCATTGCAGAATATTCCTTTGGACCAGATCCCCAAATGCCTATCAACAAATACATAGGAATTACAGCTATCTCAAAAAACACGAACATTGTAAACAGATCGATAGTTATAAAGAACCCATAAACACCAATGGACAAAACTATAAGAGAAATAAAAAATTCTTTAGGTAAATCATACATTTTCCATGAGATGAAAACACCTGCAAGAACAACTATCGAAGTTAATAATAACAAGGCCACAGAAATACCGTCTACACCAACACTATAGTGAATATTGAATTGTTCAAACCAAACCAGGTCTCTTGTAAAAACCATGATGTCTTGGTTAATTGCCCTTTCTTTTAGGTATGCAAAAACAAGATTTATAGCCATTCCCAATTGGATGAAACTTCCTATCATCGATACAACTCTAGCTTGCTTTAAGCTTTTAGTGAACACTAAAACCGCAATGGTTAGAAGAGGTACTATTATAAAAAGCGATAGAATATCCATATTACTTGTTTAGCTTGTCAATAAATAAATAAACACTAATCCTATAATAACTGCTCCAGCAATAAATGCAAAAGCATAATCTTGAACTTTCCCTGATTGCAATCCTTTAATTTTTTCTGAAGTTAATACCGTTTTATTTCCAATACCTACCATAGTACCATCAACATAGTTTCTATCAAATTTTGCAATTGGTTCTGAAACTCTTTTAAACAGAATTTTTTTAGTAATGAACATATAAATTTCGTCAAAGTAGAATTTGTCACTTACCCATTTATAAAAAGGCCCAAGGGCATTTGCATATCGATCTGATAAACTGCTTTCTTTTTTGTAAAATACCCAAGCTAACATAATGCCCATCACTCCAACCAAAGTTGCAATCGCAGCCAATGGATAATTCAAATGTGCTTCAAAACCTGCTTTATCAGCTGATATAAACTCACTAAAAGGAATGAATCCAGCGGTAATACTTAAAAATGCCAATACCATTAATGGAAACGTCATAGATAATGGTGATTCCTTCGGTTTATGTTCATAGTATTTTTCCTTGCCCCAAAATATACCAAAGTAAATTCTAAACATATAGAAAGCGGTCAGGCCTGCAACAAAAACACCTATATAATAAATAAGTTTATTTTGATCGTATGCAGCTACTAAAATTTCATCTTTACTCCAGAATCCAGCAAATGGCGGAACCCCAGAAATTGCTAATGCTGCTATTAAAAAGGTGATATTGGTAATTGGCATATATTTGCGTAATCCTCCCATATCTTTTAAGAAATTACTATGAACTGCATGAATTACAGAGCCGGCCCCAAGAAATAATAGTGCTTTAAACATGGCATGTGTAAACAAATGAAACATGGATGCCATATAACCCACTCCATCATGACCTTCATAGCCTGATACACCCAATGCCAACATCATATAACCCAATTGTGACATAGTGGAAAATGCCAAAACTCGTTTTATATCGTTTTGAGTGATTGCTATAATCGCAGCAAATAAAGCTGAAAATGCTCCAACATAAGCTACAATATTTAGAGCAAATCCATTTTCCACAAAATAGAACATTGGAAATAATCGTGCCACCAAAAAAATACCAGCAACAACCATAGTTGCTGCATGAATTAGTGCAGAAACTGGTGTTGGTCCTTCCATTGCATCAGGCAACCATATATGAAATGGGAACATGGCTGATTTTCCGGCACCTCCAATAAATATAAGTATCAGAGCCCATGTAATAACCGATAACCCCATAAATGAGGTTACTGCCCAATTTAAAATAGCACTACCTTCTGGGTTATTTAAGGTTTCAAAATCGAAAGTTCCTGTATAATAACCTATAATCAATATGCCGATGAGGAATCCAAAGTCGGCAAAACGCGTTACGATAAATGCCTTTTTAGCTGCGGCAATTGCTGTAGTTTTTGTATAGTAATATCCAATCAACAAATATGAAGAAACACCAACCAACTCCCAGAAAATGTATATTTGAAATAGATTTGTTGCTAAAACCAAACCGTACATTGAAAACGTGAACAATGATAAAAAGGCAAAGAATTTGGTATAGCCATCGTCTCCTTTCATATAGCCTCGACTATAAATGTGAACCATTAAAGACACAACAGAAACCACAACTAACATCATTACAGAAATTGGATCGACAAGGATTCCCATATCAATATGAAGTATTTCCGTAAAGTTCATCCAGACCGTCTTTTCAGAAAATGTTTGATAAAAACCATCTGTTTTCCCGAAGACAAAAAAGTACTGATAGGCTGCATACAATGACAACGCAGCAGAGACCAATAATCCAAACACCCCAACATACCCAGAAACAGAAGGCTTGATTTTTTGATTAAAAATTCCAAGTACCAAAAACACTACTAAAGGAATCAATGGGATTAATATGATATAACCAATGTTCATATTCTACTTATTTAATACTTCATGACTTCTGTGTCTTTTACCTCAACTGAACTAATTTGTCTATACAGGTTAATTATAATGGCTACTGCTAAAGCTGTTTCGGCCGCTGCGACAGCAATGATAAAAATTGAAAACAGTACACCTTGCAACTCATCCGGATATAAATATTTATTTATAATCACAAAATTTACAACTGAAGCATTCAAAATCATCTCTACAGAGATTAAGATCGAAATTAAATTTCGCCGAGTTAAAAAACCATAGACTCCAATAAAAAAAAGAATTGTGGTGAGAGTCAATATTTCATAAATAGTAATTCCTTCAATCATATTCAGTTATTACTTTTATTGGTTAACTTTTTTCCTTTTGCAATAATAATTGCTCCAATCATAACAGCTAATAAAACCACGCTAATAACTTCGAAGGGTAAAATAAAGCCTCCTTCACTATAGCTTAATAATTTTGATCCAATTTGAGCTGTAGTTGTAGTAACATTATTTTCAATAACATTAAATTGATGCGAATAAATTGTTGTTAAAAAAGTGCCCATTCCAATCAAACAAGCTATAGCAGTTATGATCTGTCTCAAAGGTTTTGCCATTTCCAGTTTTAATTCTATATGATGGACCAATAGAACGGAAAAAATAATGAGTACAATAATGCCACCTGCATATACGGTTAGCTGAATAGCCGCTAAAAAATTGTAATCTATTAAGAAGAAGATCCCTGCAATACCGACTAGAACAAACAATAAATATACGACCGAACGAAGCATTCGTCTACTACTTACAGCAGCAATTGCAAATACAATCATTGATAATGCCAATATGTAAAATAAAATTCTTTCCATGAATTTAGTCTTCTACGCCTGCCCTTAATTTTGAACCTGGCTCATTTAAAACCCTTGTTAATTTTGTTCTATCATAGACCGAATTTTCAAAATTCTGCCCCCATTCAATGGCGTCAGTTGGGCAAACATCAATACACAATCCGCACATGGTACACAAGCTTAAATGATAAACGAACTTATCAATCTTCTTTTTCTTTTTACCTGTGTCTTCATCAATCCCTCTGTCCCAAATAATTTCAATTGTTCCATTAGGGCAAGCAATCTCACATTTTTGGCAACCTGTGCAGGCATGCTCATTATTCTCATCATGTGGCATAATAACCTCGCCACGAAAACGATCAAACATTTTAAGGGTTGCTCTGTTATCAGGATATTGCTGCGTTATGGTACCTTTTCTTGAATTTAAAAAGTATTTGCCTGTAACACTCATTCCTGTGAGAAGCGTTCTGATAGCATGATATATATTTGAAAAATAACCCATACGTTTTATATCTGAATTGTTAAATTTTGCCAAACCAGTAAAGCCATAACAACAATATTTACAAGATTTATGGGAAGTAAATACTTCCATTCAAGTGTCAGTAGCTGATCAACCCTTAATCTTGGAAATGTCCACCGGAACCACATCATTAAAAAGACCAACACAAAGGTTTTCGCCAAAAACCAAAATAGACCTAACCAAGGAATAGATTCTGTAATACCAAATGGTGACAGCCATGCGCCAAAGAAGACTGTTGTCGCAATTGCAGCAATTAAAAACATATTTATGAATTCTGCTAAAAAGAAATAAGCGAATTTCATCCCAGAATATTCCGTGTGAAATCCTGCACCTAATTCAGATTCGGCCTCTGGCATATCAAATGGTGCTCTATTGGTTTCGGCAGTACCTGCAATCATATATATCATAAAAGCAATTATTGCTGGGATATGTCCTTGAACAATCAACCAACCCTCTTTTTGTACCTCAACAATTTCTGATAACTGTAATGAACCTGCCAATAAGATCATTGTCAAAAGTGAAAGCCCTATGGATAGCTCATAACTTATAGTTTGTACACCACTCCTCATGGCGCCAATTAAGGCAAACTTATTGTTGCTTGCCCAGCCTCCTAGTAAAATTCCTATAACTCCAATAGAAGACACAGCAATTAAAAAGAAAATACCAATGTTAATATCGAATGCTTGAAAATCTTTAGTAAAAGGAATGACACCAAGAGCCATAAGTGCCGAAATAATTACAAAATAGGGTGCCAAATTGTATAAGAATTTGTCTGCTTTAACAGTTCCTGTTAATTCTTTAGAAACCAATTTTAAAGCATCGGCCATAGTTTGCAATAAACCTTGGAATCCAACTCTATTTGGCCCAATACGTAATTGAAACCATGCGGCTACACGCCGTTCCATTAACACCAAAAACAAGCCCGCAACGGCAAAAACAGTTAAGTAAACTAATGCTGTAAGAATCATTTCAACAATGCTCGCAGTAGTTTCTGGCATAATACTGAAGAGCCAGTCGTGAATGTTTTTCGTTATACTTAAGGCAATGTTCATTATTATTTGTTTATCGATCTATATCAGGAATTACCAAATCCAAAGTTGCCATTGTTGCTACCAAATCTCCTATTTTCCCACCTACTGAAATATGATTAAGTAAAGACAAGTTTGAAAACCCTGGTGACCTGAATTTCAATCGATATGGATTTTTTGTTCCAGTACTAATTACATAAACTCCTAATTCTCCTCTTGCAGTTTCCACCTTTTGGTAAAATTCTCCTTTTGGTAATTTAATAACTGCATTGGTGGTGACACGGTGTTCTCCTTCTGGAATATTATCAATTAATTGTTCAATAATAGATAATGATTCCCACATTTCTTGAATCCTAACTTGATATCGTGCAAAGGTGTCGCCTGCTGTTTGTAGTGCTTCATTAAACGTTACTTTATCCAAAGCACTAT
>DATGBV010000227.1:0-6847 GCA_035312485.1 Flavobacteriaceae bacterium
TCCGGACCAACCGTTTCCAATTGATCCTTACGCTGTCAATCCAATATGTCTATGAACTTCTATAATTATCGCTCCGGAATCCTAACCCCAAAGCGGGTGCAAATATAAAACCCTTTTTGCAATTCCACAATGGTTTTGGAATAAAAATTATAATTTTTTTTCTTGATTAATATAACTCTTTTAAAATCACATTTATACTGAAAACCTAGTATTAAATTAAACCTAATTAAATATCATTTTAACAATAAAAATATAAGTTTAAAATTTATACATATATATATATTGTGTGGATATGTTTATACTACTATCTTTGCAAACTCAATTCAACAATTTAAAATGATACAAATAACGTTGCCTGATGGTAGTATAAAATCTTTTGAGAAAAATGTAACTCCAATGGATGTTGCCAAAAACATCAGTGAAGGATTAGCAAGAAATGTAATTTCGGCTAGTTTTAATAATACTGTTGTTGAAACTTCTACACCTCTTAAAGAAGATGGCCCTTTGGTTTTATATACATGGAATAGTGATGAAGGTAAAAAAGCATTTTGGCATTCTTCTGCTCATATTTTGGCTCAAGCATTAGAAAAACTTTATCCTAATGTAAAATTATGGGTTGGTCCTGCCATTGAAAATGGGTTTTATTACGATGTAGATTTAGGTGACGATACAATTTCTGAAAAAGACTTTAAAACTATTGAAGATAAAATGCTTGAAATAGCAAGAGGGAGGCATGATTTTAAAATGCGTTCTGTATCAAAAGCTGAAGCGTTATCTTATTATCAAAATAAAAATGAATACAAAGTAGAGTTAATAGAAAATCTTGAGGATGGCACTATCACATTTTGTGACCATTCTACATTTACAGACTTATGTCGTGGTGGTCATATTCCAAATACAGGAATTGTTAAGGCTGTAAAGATATTAAGCGTTGCTGGTGCATATTATAAAGGTGACGAAAACAATAAACAACTTACAAGAGTTTATGGAATTTCATTTCCTAAACAAAAAGACCTTACTGAATATCTTCAACTACTTGAAGAAGCTAAAAAAAGGGATCATAGAAAACTAGGGAAAGAATTAGAGCTTTTTACCTTTTCTGAAAAAGTTGGTCAAGGTCTACCTCTGTGGTTACCTAAAGGCGCTGCTTTAAGAGAGCGTTTAGAAGATTTCCTTAAAAAGGCGCAAAAGAAAGCAGGTTACGAAATGGTTGTTACACCTCATATTGGGCAAAAAGAACTATACGTAACATCTGGTCATTATGCTAAATATGGTAAAGACAGTTTTCAACCAATCAATACACCCAAGGAAAATGAAGAATTTCTTTTAAAACCTATGAACTGTCCTCATCATTGTGAGATTTATAACAACACACAATGGTCTTATAGAGATTTGCCAAAACGTTATGCAGAATTTGGTACAGTTTACAGATACGAACAAAGTGGTGAACTTCATGGTCTTACTCGTGTAAGAGGTTTTACTCAAGATGATGCGCATTTATTCTGTACACCAGAACAACTGGACCAAGAATTTAAAAATGTTATTGATCTAGTCCTTTATGTTTTTGGCTCATTAGGGTTTGAAAACTTTTCCACTCAAGTATCTGTAAGGGATCCTGAAAATCCAGACAAATATATTGGTGATGTTGAAAATTGGGTAAAAGCTGAACAAGCAATAATTAATGCTGCTAAAGACAAAGAACTAAATTATAATATTGTTGAAGGCGAAGCTGCTTTTTATGGCCCTAAATTAGACTTTATGGTAAAAGATGCTCTCGGAAGACAATGGCAATTAGGAACCATACAAGTAGATTATAACTTACCTGAACGCTTCAATTTAACGTATAAAGGAAGTGATAATGAATTGCATAGACCTGTTATGATTCATCGTGCTCCTTTTGGCAGCATGGAACGTTTTATAGCAATTTTACTTGAACATACTGCAGGTAATTTTCCTATTTGGTTAATGCCTCAACAAGTAATTATACTATCAATTAGTGAGAAATATGAAAAATACGCTGAAAAAGTTTTAACTTTGCTAGAAAATAACGAAATTCGCGCCCTCGTTGATAATAGAAACGAAACTATAGGCAAAAAGATTCGTGAAGCTGAAATGAAAAAGTTTCCATTCATGATTATTATTGGTGAGAACGAAGAAAGCGAAAATAAAATAACTGTACGAAAACATGGTGGTGAAGATTTAGGAATGATAAGCATTAGTGAATTTTCTAAAATAGTTGATACAGAAATTGACAAAACATTAAAGAAATTTTAAAAAGAAGTTTAATTAAAATAAGATAGCCATAGCAATAAGAAGAAACAGATCTCGAGGTTCTAGAGTAATTAAAGAAGATCAACACAGGATTAATTCAAAAATTAAAGTTGATGAAGTAAGACTAGTTGGTGATAATGTAGAAATGGGTGTTTACCCAATTAGAAAAGCACTGGAAATTGCCGACGAACAAGGTTTAGACCTTGTAGAGATATCACCAAACGCAGCACCTCCTGTTTGCAAGGTTATGGATTATAAAAAGTTTCTTTACGAACAAAAGAAACGTGAAAAAGCCTTAAAGGCAAAAGCAACTAAAGTTGTAATAAAAGAAATTCGTTTTGGTCCTCAAACAGATGACCATGATTACGAATTTAAAAAGAAACATGCTATAAAATTCTTAAAAGAAGGCGCAAAGCTAAAAGCATTTGTCTTCTTTAAAGGACGTTCAATAATATTTAAAGAACAAGGTCAAATATTATTGTTACGATTAGCACAAGAACTTGAAGAATATGGCAAAGTGGAGCAAATGCCAAAATTAGAAGGTAAACGTATGACCATGTTCATAGCTCCAAAAAAATAGATTATAATCCTATTAAATTAGGTTAAAATAATAAGCGAAGTAATTAAAACTAGGAAAGAAGATGCCTAAAATGAAAACAAAATCAAGTGCCAAAAAGCGTTTTAAGCTTACAGGTACTGGTAAAATTAAAAGAAAGCACGCTTTTAAAAGTCACATCTTAACAAAGAAGTCAAAAAAGCGTAAGCTAGCATTAACTCATAGTACATTAGTACATGACCATGACGTTAATAGCATTAAAGAACAATTACGATTAAAGTAATTTAGTTCTGGTTAGAATTATTTATAAACCCTGGAGTTAGGCAAAATAAAAAGTATTCTATTAAGAATCGCCTGCTACAAAAAAATTTAAAATTATGCCAAGATCAGTAAATTCAGTTGCTAAAAGAGCCAGAAGAAAAAAGGTGATTAAGCAAGCAAAAGGTTACTTCGGAAGACGTAAAAACGTCTGGACAGTAGCAAAGAATGCGGTTGATAAAGCGATGCAATATTCGTATAGAGACCGTAGAAACAAAAAGAGAACATTCCGAGCTTTATGGATTCAACGTATTAACGCTGGTGCCAGAGAACACGGATTATCTTATTCTCAATTTATGGGTAAATTAAAAGCTAATAATGTTGAACTAAACCGCAAGGTTTTAGCAGATTTAGCAATGAACAACCCAGAAGCTTTCAAAGCAATTGTAGATAAAGTAAAATAAGGCGATTCGCCTAATTGTAAAACATATTTCGCTTATAAAACCTCGATACAAAAGTATCGAGGTTTTTTATAATTATTAATTTCTAAATATAAAATTGCACGATTTTTGATATAAACTATTAAACATAATTAAAAATTATTGCTATGAAAAAGTTATGCCTACTTCTTATTATTTGTTCATTGTCCTTAAGCTCTAGTTGCGAAAGTGATGATGCCAAAAATCCTGAATCAGAAACTTGGTTTTTAGTAAACGTAAGTGGTGGTTTTGCAGGAATAAACGAAGATGTTGATAAAGGATCTGTTATTTGGACATTTAATTCACAAGATTCAAATCTTAAAATCGAAAATAATTCTGATAACAATTACAGCTTTGAATCTGGGAATTATTCCTACAGTGTTTTATCAGCAAACAATAACAACTATTTAGTAATTGAAAACAACGAATTTGGTGGAATGATCGAAACTAATAGTGAGTTAATCATTGACCAAAACATGCAATCAAATGGAAGTGGTGCTGATAAATTTATATTAAGATTCGAGAAATAATTAATCACCAAAAGCTGTGATTACTATTTTTCTTGAACCTCCATAATCTCTATGTTCACATAAGTAAATGCCTTGCCAGGTTCCAAGATTCAATCTTCCGTTAGATATAGGAATTTGTACTGAAGTTCCCATTAAGGATGCTTTAATATGTGCTGGCATATCATCGGAGCCTTCAAAAGTATGTCTGTAATATGATTGATTCTCCGGAACCATCATATTCATATGGCTTTCAAAATCCTGTCTTACCGTTGAGTCGGCATTTTCATTAATTGTTAAACTGGCAGAAGTATGTTTAATAAACACTTGTAGTTGGCCAGTTTTTATATTATTAATTTCAGGTATTTCATTTAGAATATCTCTTGTAATCAAATGAAAACCTCTAGGTCTTGCTTTTAATTGAATTTCTTTCTGAAAAAACTTCATTAGGTTTTCTGCTTCTTTTTCCTAGCTGCCGGAAATAATACATTATTAAGAATTAGTCTATAACCTGGAGATGTAGAGTGCAAGTCTAATTCGGTTTTTGGGTCTCCTACTCTATGTGTATAATCTTCTGGATCATGACCTCCGTAAAACGTAAAAAAACCTTTCCCTTTTATACCATGAATATATTTGGCTTCTCCATTGGTTTTGTTTTCACCCATAACCAAGACATTAGATTTTATTTCATCTCTTGTATAGGCTGTTGTTTGCCCCATAAACCCTTTCACTAAAGCTGTATGATTTTGGCATAGCATAGTAGGAACTGGATCCCATTTTGCCGAGAAATCCATCAACGTAAAATAATCTGTTGCTTTGAATATTTTACGCTTTTGTGTCATATCTATAGAAGAGAATTCATAAACCATCGGACTTTGTTCTAGTGTAAAATCTGTAAACGCAAAAGTTTTACTATAATCAATTCTATTCTGATAATTAGGATCGCTACCATCTCCATCAAACATAGGTTCACAAATATCAACGCCTTCGGCAGCCAATGCAATATCAAAACTATCTGTAGCACTGCACATGGCAAACATAAATCCACCACCTATTACATAGTCTCTGATCTTTAAAGCCACATCTAACTTTTCAAGAGATACCTTATCGTATCCCAACTTTGTAGCCAAATCTTCAGCTTCCTTTTTTTCGGTCATATACCAAGCTGCTGTTCTATAAGCTCTGTAAAACTTTCCATATTGCCCAGTAAAATCTTCATGATGTAAGTGCAGCCAATCAAATAAGAGTAAACCGTCGTTTAAGACTTCTTCATCATAAATAGTTTCATAAGGAATTTCGGCATAGGTTAAAACCATGGTCACTGCATCATCCCAAGGTTGTTTTCCTTTAGGTGTATAAACAGCAATTTTTGGAGCCTTTTCTAAAATTACGGCTTCCATGTTCTGACTCGGACTACTTATTTCCTCTAAAATGCTTTCAGCTTTTGCGTTAGAAATCACTTCAAAAGAAACACCTCGTATCTGGCATTCTCTTTGTATTTCTTCAGCATCTGGTAATAAAAAAGAACCTCCTCTATAATTAAGTAACCACTTTACCTTTAAATCTTTTTCAAGCACCCAATAGGTTATACCATAAGCTTTTAAATGATTTTTTTGGCTTTCAGCATCCATAGGAATGAGAATATAAGATGCAAAAGTATTTGCTGAAATAAATAAGAAAACTATGAGGCATATCTTTTTCATAGATGAAAGATAATTAAAATATAAACCTCTTAACTGCTTTTAGAAAAATTTTAACCTTGTTAGATGTTTAATGCTTGCCTGAAAGTAAGTTGGCAATAACCTTTGTGTTGGGAAATTGTTCTAGCAAAATCTTTAAGAAAACTGTAATTGGAATAGACATTATTAATCCTGGAACGCCCCAAATATAACCCCAAAGCATTAGCATAACCAAAACGGTTATAACATTTAATGAAAATGATTTTCCCATAAAAATAGGCTCTAAAATTGAACCAAATAAAACTTGAACGCTTGTGATTGTGACAACAAAGAAAAACAATGTACTAGTTGGATCTAACTCTATAAAAGCAAATATTGAAAGTAATACCACCGTAATTATAGAACCAACCATTTGAACAAAATTTATAAGGAAAGCAAAAAGTCCCCAAAAAATTGGAAAACTCACATCAAAAAACAAACAGGCTAAACCTGTGCAAACTCCTGTTGCTAGACTAATCAAAAACTTTACCTTAATAAAAGTGACCAAATCTTTTTCAATTTTAACAAATGTCTTAACTGAAGTATGCTTTTGCTTTAATATGGTATGATTAAGTACTTTTTGAATATTTATAGATTCGGCTAGCCATAACACTACAAAAAAAGCTGTCATGAGAATCATGGTTACAGTTCTTCTAATAAAATCAATAGTAACACCTATATTATCCGTTTGAATTAATTCTTTAATTACCCTTTTCTTATCCTCAATCTGAAAGCCAAAAGTTTCTTGAGCAATAACTAGTAGTAAATTAAATTTCTCTTCAGCTTTGACAAAAAAATCGGTTTCTGAATTTAAAATTTCTCTACTTGAAATCTGAACTAATTCTGCTCCAATTTTCAAACCACCAGCAATTAGCAAAACAACTATAAGAATGCTAACCCATTTCGGTAAGTTCTTTTTACCAAACCAACGCATTAATGGTAAAAATAACAAGGCAATGAACATGGAGAAAATTAGCGGAATAAAAATAAAGGACAGTATTTTTAATAAATAAAATACCAATGGTATAACTATAATCAAAAGCAGTACATTGGTAGTTC
>DATGBV010000228.1:0-14634 GCA_035312485.1 Flavobacteriaceae bacterium
CAAAGTTACTTAACACAATTATGGAGTAATGATGTGTTTAGTAAAAATAAAGAGGATGGCTTTACAACCTTGACCAATGCTATTAGTAAGCGATTTACAATAGCTGTTTTAAGCATTGCTTTTATTGCCACATCTTACTGGTTAATAGCAGACCCATCAAAAGCCATGAATGTTTTTACAGCAGTACTTATTATTGCTTGTCCTTGTGCCATAGCGCTTTCTGCTCCATTTACTTATGGAAACCTCTTGCGTATTTTTGGAAAATTAAAGTTCTATGTTAAAAACGCTTCAGTGATTGAGCAATTAGCTCATATTAACACAATAATTTTCGACAAAACAGGAACCATCACGTCCAATAAAAAAAGTACAGCAAGCTACAATGGGGAAGACTTGTCTCTTTCAGAAGAAATTCTTTTAAAAAATACGCTTCGCAGTTCTAACCATCCATTAAGCAGAACTTTATATAATATTTTAGATGAGCACAATATTATCATTCTTAATCATTTTGAAGAACATTTAGGAAAAGGTATTGAGGCAACCTACAACAATAATAGCATAAAAATTGGATCTGCATCGTTTGTTGGACAAACAGAAGCACCTGTTGTAAATACTGCTGTTCATATAAGCTCAAACAATCAGTACAAAGGGAAATATACGTTTTATAATAGCTATAGAAAAGGTATATCTAAACTATTTAACAAACTAAAAAAACAATATGACTTGGTAATATTATCTGGTGACAACGAAAGTGAATTGGAAAATCTAAAAAAAATATTACCCTCAAAGACCAAATTGTTATTCAACCAAAAACCAGATGATAAATTGGAATATATCAAATACCATCAATCTGAAGGTGCTAAAGTTCTCATGGTTGGCGATGGTCTGAATGATGCTGGAGCATTAGCACAAAGTGATGTTGGCATTGCTATTTCAGAGAATGTTAACGTCTTCTCTCCTGCTTGTGATGCTATTTTAGATGCTACAAAATTTGACCAATTATATAGATTTATTAAAACATCTAAACAAGCCATAAAAATCATCAAATGGAGTTTTGCACTGTCCTTCTTATACAATATAATCGGATTATATTTTGCAGTTACAGGTCAATTAGCACCTGTAATAGCAGCTATTTTAATGCCTTTAAGTTCTATTAGTATAGTGGTATTTACAACTATAGCAACAAATATTTTAGGTAAAAAGTTAAGAAAAATCAAACATGATAAAAATCATGTTTTAAGTAATACATCAAATGTAATTTTAAACCATAACTTCAAACAGGTATGAGTGTTATATATATTTTATTAAGTATCAGCATTATTGTTGCTGTTATATTTTTTGCTGCGTTTATTTACGCAGTTAGAAGAGGACAGTATGACGATGACTATACTCCTTCTGTAAGAATGCTCTTTGAAGATGAATTGGTTAAGGAGCAACAAAAACCATCTATTAAAACCAAAAAAGACTAATTAATTATTATGGAAGTACAACAATTTCATTACGATAACAAAATCGTTAAAAATTTCCTCTATGCAACCATGCTTTGGGGAGTTGTAGGAATGTTAGTAGGTCTGCTACTGGCATTCATGTTTTTATTCCCAAACCTCACCGATGGAATTTCATGGTTAAGCTTTGGTCGTTTAAGACCATTGCATACCAACGCAGTTATTTTTGCATTTGTAGGTAATGCCATTTTTGCCGGTGTGTATTATTCATCACAGCGATTGTTAAAAGCCAGAATGGCAAGTGACCTTTTAAGTAAGATTAATTTTTGGGGTTGGCAGCTCATTATTGTTGGTGCTGCAATTACTTTACCTTTAGGTTATACTACATCTAAAGAGTATGCTGAACTGGAATGGCCTTTTGATATTGCCATTGCACTCGTTTGGGTAGTGTTTGGATGGAATTTAATCGCCACAATATTAAAAAGAAGACAGCGACACCTTTATGTAGCTCTTTGGTTTTATATAGCCACTTTTGTTACGGTTGCAGTACTGCATATTTTCAATAGTCTAGAAATGCCAGTTAGCGCACTAAAAAGTTATTCCGTTTACGCAGGTGTTCAAGATGCGTTAGTGCAATGGTGGTATGGGCATAATGCAGTGGCGTTTTTCTTAACAACTCCCTTTTTAGGGTTGATGTATTATTTTGTACCAAAAGCTGCCAATAGACCTATATACTCTTATAGGCTATCCATTGTTCACTTCTGGTCACTCATATTTATTTACATCTGGGCTGGACCTCACCACTTATTATATACTGCTTTACCAGAATGGGCACAAAATCTTGGAGTAGCATTTTCAGTAATGTTACTAATGCCTTCTTGGGGAGGTATGATCAATGGGCTTCTTACACTACGTGGTGCCTGGGATAAAGTAAGAACAGATCCAGTTTTAAAATTCATGGTAGTTGCCATTACAGGTTATGGTATGGCTACTTTTGAAGGCCCAATGTTATCTCTTAAGAATGTAAATGCTATTGCTCATTTTACCGATTGGATTATTGCTCATGTGCACGTTGGTGCGTTGGCATGGAACGGATTTTTGACTTTTGGCATGATTTACTATTTTGTTCCTAGATTATTTACAACAAAATGATTTTCAATAGGTTTAGCTAACTTACATTTCTGGATTGGAACATTAGGTATCATCATGTATGCTCTACCTATGTATGTAGCTGGATTTACACAAGCAAGTATGTGGAAACAGTTTAATCCTGATGGCACTTTGGTATATGGCAATTTTTTAGAAACAGTTTCTGAAATTATTCCAATGTATTGGATGCGAGCCATTGGTGGAACTTTATTCATTATTGGTATGCTTATTATGGTTTACAACGTTATTGTAACCATTAAGTCTGGTAACAAAGTTACCGATGAATTAGCAGAAGCACCAGCATTACAACGTGTTTCAAAATACCGCGTTGCTGGTGAAGGTTGGCATACGTGGTTAGAACGTAAACCAATAAGATTAACGATTTGGGCTACTATTGCTATTTTAATTGGAGGAATAGTTCAAATTGTACCAACTATTATGGTCAAATCTAATATCCCGACAATTACAAGTGTTCAACCGTACACACCTTTGGAATTGGAAGGACGAGATATCTATATAAGAGAAGGTTGTGTAGGTTGTCACTCACAAATGATTAGGCCTTTTAGAAGCGAAGTTGAACGCTATGGCGACTACTCAAAAGCTGGAGAATTTGTATATGACCATCCTTTCCTTTGGGGAAGTAAACGTACAGGACCAGACTTACATCGTCTCGGCGGAAAATATTCAGATAACTGGCATTTAAACCATATGTATGATCCTCAAAGTACCTCTTCTGGGTCAATCATGCCCGCATATCAATGGTTAGTCAGAAATGAATTAGACAAATCAGATACTGAAGTCAAAATGAGAACTATGGTGAAATTGGGTGTTCCTTATACCGAAGAGGATATTGCTAATGCTCAAGAAAACATGCTTGAACAAGGAACACAAATAGAAAAAAACTTGTATTCTGATCCTGATTTTGCTGAAACTTACGAGGCAGATAAACAAGCTGGAGGTCAAGATTTTGTTGAAATGCGCAATCGTGAAATAGTTGCACTTATTGCCTATTTACAACGATTGGGAACAGACATAAAAGTTGATAATTTAGAAACAACCGCTAAAAACTAGAGTTATGCTAAAATTTGTAAAAAACCATATGGAGAGTATTACTGGAATAGAAATATATCCTATTATCTCTTTACTTATCTTTTTTGTCTTTTTTGTCATTCTTTTTTGGTGGGTTTTCACAGCAAAAAAAGACTACATCAAAACTGTAAGTAATATACCTTTAGATAACCAAAACGAAACAGAACTATGAGACATTTCATTCCATCCTGGGTAAGAGTGCCTATTGTATTTTTTATCATATTCGGTATTGTTGAATATGTTATTGATTCTGGAGATCAACCAGCATTTATTGAGCAACCCATTATTATGTTGTTCCTTTTATTGGTTCTTCTCATTTTAATTGCAATGGAAGCCATTGTTAGCTCTATAGATAATATTGTTTACAAAAGTTTAGATGAAGATGCTAAAGCCAGATATATGGCTAATGCCAATGCTGAATCGAGAATCTTTGTTTGGATAAAAAAAACATACAAAAAATTAATTGGTAGCAGACCAATACAGGAAGAACATGAAATTATTTTAGATCATAACTATGATGGCATTCGTGAATTGGATAATAGTTTACCACCATGGTGGCTTTATAGTTTTTACATTACTATAGCCTTTGGTGCTATATATTTATTGAGGTTTCATGTCTTTAATGGTGAGAACCAATATCAAGAATTAGAAACTGAATATGCGGAAGCTAAACGTGCCATAGAAGAATATAAAAAGACCGCCAAAGATCTAGTAGATATAAATACGGTTACTTTACTAACTGATGCTTCAGATTTAAAAGCTGGTCAGGCCATTTTTGAAACCAATTGTGTAGTATGTCACAAATCTGATGGTGGTGGTGGAATTGGGCCAAATTTAACAGATAATTATTGGATTCTTGGTGGCGGAATTAAAAATGTGTTTCATACAGTTTCAGAAGGTGGACGTGATGGTAAAGGTATGATTGCTTGGAAACAGACTTTAAAACCTTCAGAAATTGCTCAAGTTTCTAGTTATGTTTTACAGTTTCAAGGTACTACTCCAGCAGAACCAAAAGATCCTGAAGGTGAAATTTGGGTAGATGAAAATGCTACTGAAACAGCCAATGAAATATCTGAAACTGTAGAAAAAACGGATTCAATTGTTTCTGTTGAAAATTAATACTGGAAACTATTAATTAAAGGGAAAAGCGTGGAGACTCCAGAAAATGAATCCTTTAGAGATTCGATTGCCACTATAAATGAAGAAGGCAAAAGAGCTTGGATTTATCCTAAAAAGCCAAGTGGCGAATACTATGAAAAACGCAAAATAGTTAGTTATTTTCTATTAGCATTTTTATTCGCTGCTCCTTTCATTAAAATCAATGGCAATCAGTTCTTAATGTTTAATGTTTTAGAACGTCGTTTTAATATTTTTGGATTTCCATTTTGGCCTCAAGATTTTCATCTTTTTGTTATTTCCATGCTAATTGGAGTGATTTTCATTACTTTATTTACGGTTGGTTTTGGACGTATTTTTTGTGGATGGATTTGCCCTCAAACTATTTTTTTAGAAATGGTTTTCAGGCGTATTGAGTACTGGATTGATGGAGACAGAAATAAACAACGTAAACTGGGTAGACAAAAATGGGACGCAGAGAAAATTAGAAAACGTACTTTTAAATGGTTCATTTTTTTGGTTATTTCATTCCTAATAGCAAATGTATTTTTAGCTTATTTGATAAGTGGTGATAAACTTATTAAGTACATAACAGAAGGACCAACAACCCATTTAGGCACATTGTTTCCACTCATTATTTTTACTGCTGTGTTCTATTTTGTTTTTGCCTGGTTTAGAGAACAAGTATGTATTATTGCTTGTCCTTATGGACGTTTACAAGGTGTTCTTTTAGACAACAAATCTATTGTAGTTGCTTACGATCATAAACGCGGAGAAGGCAAAAACGGACGTAAAAAATTTAGGAAGAATGAAGATCGTGCTGCTCTAGGACATGGAGATTGTATTGATTGCTTGCAATGTGTGCATGTTTGTCCAACAGGAATTGATATTAGAAACGGAACGCAATTAGAATGTGTTAACTGCACAGCTTGTATAGATGAATGTGACCATATTATGGAAAGCATTAATCTACCTAAAGGACTTATTCGTTATGCCAGTGAAGATGAAATAGAGAAAAAAGAAAAATTCAAATTAACTGCTCGTATGAAAGGTTATATTGCAGTACTAATAATCTTAACCGGTGTACTAACAGGAATGCTTCTTTTAAGAAATGATGTTGAAGCAACCGTATTGCGTTTACCAGGGCAATTGTATGAGCATAAAGAAGGAAACGTTATTAGTAATGTTTTTACCTATAAACTTATTAATAAAACTGTACATGAAATAGATAGTGTAAGTTTTAAGCTTCGAAAATATGATGGTGAAATAAAAGTGGTTTCAAATGCAAATTATATTACCATACCTGAAGAAGGACTTGCTGAAGGTACTTTATTTATTGAAATTAACAAAGAACAACTTACTGGTGATAAAAATAAATTGATGATTGAGGTTTACAGTGGCGACCAACTAATTGAAACCACTACAGTTAACTTTTTAGGACCAAGGAGTTATAATTAAATAATATATATTATGAAATTTAATTGGGGAACAGGAGTAGTTATTGCATTTATAGGCTTTATAAGCTTTATCATGTATTTTGTTATTAATATGAATATCAATAAGAAATATGATCACGATTTGGTAACCGAAGATTATTACAAGGAAGAATTACAATTTCAAAATGATATTGATAAACAAAAAAACGGAAATAACTTAACTGAAAATATTTACTGGAAAAAAACAGAAGAAGGTATTATACTAAATTTTCCAAAAACACTTAAAGCAAATGAAATAACTGGAAAAGTGTTCCTATACAGACCATCTAATAAACAATTAGACTTTGAAATACCCTTATCATTGTCTAATCAATATTTGCTCATACCTGACAAACGTTTGTTAGATGGTCGTTGGAACATTAAAGTTGATTGGCAATATAACGGAAAATCATATCTATACAAAAAGGAAATTGTGTATTAATGTTGTGGTCTGCTTTTATATTAGGTTTGTTAGGAAGCTTGCACTGCATTGGCATGTGTGGTCCAATCGCATTTATGCTTCCAGTTGACCGAAGTCATTCTGTAAAAAAAGTAATTCAAATTTCTTTTTATCATATTGGGAGATTATTATCATATTCTATAATTGGGCTTCTTTTTGGACTTATCGGTAAAAGTTTATATCTCTTTGGAATACAACAGCAATTATCAATTGTTATAGGTGTTTTAATGATAATTATTGTTATAATTCCAGGGCATATATTTAACAAACACAACTTTTCACAACCTATTTTCAAAGTGATTTCTAAATTAAAATCAGCATTAGGAAAATCTTTAAAAAAGAAAACTCCAGACACTTTTTTAACTATTGGTTTCTTAAATGGGTTTCTACCATGTGGTCTGGTCTATATGGCAGTTTTTGCTTCTTTAGCAATGCAAAGTTTAATTAATGGCAGTTTATATATGGTTCTGTTTGGGCTCGGTACAATACCTTTAATGACCTCTGCTATTTATCTTGGAAAATTCCTCAATACAACAATAAAGCAACGCATTCAAAAAGCAATTCCAGTATTTGTAGTCATTATTGGGTTGTTATTCATTCTTCGAGGTTTAGGTTTAGGAATTCCTTACATATCGCCTACTCCTGTTTTAGAAATGGCATCAAGTCAAGTGAATTGTCAATAATAATTTAATTAAAAATTATACTAATAATACCTATAACTAAAATTAGTATCAAAACAAAATTCCTGAATTGATCTTGTGTTACTTTGTTCAATATTTTCTTACCGATCCAAGTACCAATTACACTCACAACAATTAAAATAGGTATTAAATACAAATCATCTTTGTGTATGTAACCGTTAAAATAATAGACAATTGTTCTACTAAAATCTACACCAAGATCGATAACTGCCGACGTTGCAATAAATTTATTTTTATCCAATTTAAATGCAGCCATAGTAATGCCTCTTATAGCTCCACCTGTTCCCAAAAGACCGGCGCTTAAGCCAGACAATGAACCTCCAACAATTGCATTTTTTGTTATTGGGCTTACTTTAAGTTGTTTAAAAATCAAAAACAATAAGCTCAAAGAGATTAGAAAAAAACCAAGTATATAGGTTAAAATTATTGGATTAAAATACTTGCTCAAGAAAGCTCCAACAAGCACAAAAATAACTGCAGGAATACCTAATGAAACTATTAATTTCTTATCCAGTCCTTTTTTAAAAAATGCAATTTTTGTAACATTACTTGCTAAATGAAATAATGCTGTTATTCCCAGTACTGATTGAAAATCGAAGAAAAAATTTGCTATTGGCACAAAAAACACCGAAGATCCAAAACCACCTACTGTTCCTAATATTTCAGCTATTAAGGATAAAATGACAAAAATTGGGAGATATCTTGCAAGCATGTATGTTTATTTAGAAATCCTTTCTTTTAGCTTTATACTTAATCCTCCAAACTGGTAAAACAATCCAAACTATCAACATACTGAATGACAGAATTAGTCCAAAACTAGTTCCAAAAAATTGTTTAAAAACAGCTCCTGTATATCCTAAAAGTGCTGAAATATCCAACTTTAAAAGAATAAGAGTTCTTGATAAATCTATTGGATTTAACATGGTGCCAAATAATGATAATTTATCTAACGGATAATCTTCAAACAATACCAACGACATTAAAAAAATACCATCATAAATTATAGCTAGAAATAGCCATAAAAGAATAGCATAGCCAAAACCTTTAATTTTGTTTTCGTTAGATAATGCAATATTAAAGGCCAAAGCTGTAAATATTAAGGTAAGAAAAGTTCCCGTTATTAATAATAATGAGAAATCCCAAATAGCACTACTTTTAAATAATCCATAAAACATGAAAGGAAGTCCTAAACCAAAAATTAAACTCATGGATAATGACATGGCTACGCCAAAATACTGCCCTAAAAATATTGTAGAACGTTTAATCGGTTGTGCCAACAAAAGTTCAGTAAATTCTCTAGAATTGTAATAGTACATCACACCGAAAATAGTTCCTATTAAAGGTACTAATACAATAATAATGTTCATTAAGGTAATGACGGCTTTTGAAAGATCATTATTTAAGAACAACAGAACAATACCTAAAGCTAAATAAAAAACAAAATATACATAAGTCCATCGACTACGGATCAAATCAAAAAAACTGTATTTTAATATTTTAAGCATGGTTATCTGTTAAAATTGATTCAATAGCATGTTCAAAATCTAGCTGTTTCGTTTTTGTTTTTAATTCTAAAATTGAACCTCTAAAATATACTTTACCCTCTAATAAAAATACAATCTCATCAGCAACTTCCTCAACAAAACTCATAATATGAGAGGTAATTAAAATGGTTTTTCCTTTGGACTTTTCTATTTGAATCAGTTCTTTCAATCTAAGGAGTGATATTGGGTCTAACCCAGAAGTAGGTTCATCTAGAATAATTAGTGGACTATCAAACATAAAGGTTAAAACAATATTAACTTTTTGCTTTGTGCCTCCAGATAAGTTACCAAGTTTTTTGTTTAAAAATGGCTCAAGTTTGAATAACTCTATCAGGTGTTTGTCATTACTGGGTTTCCTTCTCAAGTCCTTGATCATTCTTATAAGCTCCTTTACTTTCAAGTTACTTGGGAAATTAGCAATTTGAGGTAAATAATCTATTTGATGTCTATATTCAGAACTCTTTTTAATGTTTTGGCCTCTAACTTTTATATCCCCTTTATCTAGAATAATCATTCCTAAAATGGCCTTTATTAATGTTGTTTTTCCTGAACCATTGGGGCCAAGAATGGCAAAAATACCTCCTTCTATAATATTCAAGTTAATACCTTTTAATACTTGATTTTTACCGAATTTTTTATATGCTTCTAGAATACTTACCATATTATTTTTTTTATTAAAGGATTGTTATCCAGTAAGTTATCTGGAGTAAAAACAGGTGAAACTTTTTCGGAAAAATCAATAATATCAATAAATAAACTTCTTAATAAAATAATGGTTTCAGGAGTTTTATTTACAATATATGAGAATAATTTTACAGGTCTATAAGGCACATCACCTACTCCATCTTTATTTAAATCATATCCTGTGTAATTGCTCCAATAATTTCTATCAAAAATGTTATCATTTACTTTACTGTTATAGGATATGTCGAATGAATTGTATATAAAATTATTTTCAAAAAAATGATTTGCATAACAAGCACCTCGTACTTTTATTGCCCAACCATTATTAATGAAACTATTGTTTTTGTATAAGATTCGATTCGAACCTTCAATATTAATACCTGTAGTATTTTCTTCGAAAGTGTTTCCTGAAATTTCAGCATCATTAATTTCTTTTAAAAGCATGCCATAAGAAGCAGTTCCCCAGTTCTCTTTAAAAGTATTGTTGAGCATTTTTATTTTTTTCGAAAACATGACTGCAACTCCTGCACCATTATTTTCAAAAGTATTACCTTCATAAATATCGTCATTAGAAAACATAAAATGGAGTCCATAGCGAAGGTTTTCGGCGCTTACATTATTTTTTATTAAACAGTTGTCTGAAAATTCTAGATAAATACCATCGCGGACATGCTGTATATAATTATGTTCAATCTCGATGTGATTACTGTACCACAACTGTATTCCATTTCCTGAATTATATTCATTTACTGCATTACCAATAATTTTGTTATGAAATACTTTGCCATAGCTCGATTTTTCGAGATAAATTCCAAAGAACAATTTCTCCAAAACAACATTCTGAATTACAAAATTTTTGCTTCTTTTTACACGAATAGCAGCAAAATCTTCGGTATAACTTGTTCCAACATTAATTATGAATAAACCATCGATGGTAACATTATTAGAAACAACTGTTACAACTTCTCCCTTCAATTCACCATCAATGATTGGGTAATCTTTTCCTATAATAGTGAGAGGTTTATTAACAATAATATTGTTCTCTTTATAAATTCCTTTTTTAACAACTATCGTGTCAAAATCTTTAGCTTGAGAAATTGCTTCTTTTAATTTTGAAACACCACAACTTTTGCAAACTTCAATATATTGAGCATAACCTAAATTAGACAATAAAAAGGCACAAAAGATAAATAGTAGTTTTTTCATACCACTATTACTTTAAATGTGTCAGAAGTTCGTTCCAAGTATATAATGTTCCTCCTTTTTCGTTTTGGACTTTTTCTGCACCTGACTTGTTTTTGAAAGCAGATAAATAGGCTCCCATTGGGCTTGGAATATTCTCACTAATTAAAAAAGTGGCTTTGGTAGCATCAATAAGAACTTCTGGTTCTGTATAAATGTTGGACAAATACAACTCAATCTCTGAAGTATCAAATTCTTTCATAAAATTTATCATACATTCTGTTGCATCAAATTTATAGACTTTGCCTTTTTTTGTAACAATTTCGGCAGCATGAACTTTATCCACAATAGTCATCTTACAATAGTGACAACCATCATTTCCATAATCAATGGCTTGGGGTGAAACGTTACAACTTAATAAAAGCAGCAATAAAGCTAAAGGGTAATAGTGTTTTAGTGTTTTCATTTTTAGTGTTTTTATCTTCTCACTTTATTACATATTTACAAAGCTTTATGTTTTTTTCTCCCAACTAGATATGCAATTAATGAAGTAGCAATTCCCAAAGCTAAAAACATTGCCCCTAATCTTGGATAAGAATGTGCTGTGAAATTTAAGATGTTCTTTGTTCCAAACAAAGGTGGTTGAAAACCCATAACTGTACCATCTGGATTGGTAAATTTCATAATGGCTTTCGGATCTAAATTATGTCCATAATCATGTTCCCAGAGATAGAAATCATAAAGTCCTGCGAGACTTAAAACAACCATTAATAAAAACCAAATTAAAAACCATTTGTAATTGCCTTTAAATGCTATTATAAGTCCTAAAATTGTAGTAATAATAATTCCTGCTGGAAAAATTTTAAATTCTGGGATGGCCTCTGGAATATATTTCATACCAACATAATGATTCATTAAATTAATATTCTTGATGTCGTGTGGATTCGCATCAGAAAAATCGTTTATGTGAATATTCATTCCTAACGGAATAGGATATTGTGGTGCTTCTAATGTGATGTTCCATAAAGGAAAAAGAAATAACCCTAATGGTAATAAAGCTGCACACAGCATGATGATGTTTGATTTTTTCATCGTATAAAATTTAGCGTTTTAATAAAATTCTCATTTTCATGCGAACCTTTAGTGTTTTAAAGAAAAGGCGAGAGAGATAAGACTACTCTCGCCTTTCACAGGAAAATAACACAAAAACAAAATTCTCCCTTGCTTTTTATTCAATATCTTCACCTAACGACCATTTTAATGGTGTATTAGAATTTGCTGAAGATACACGAACATAACCTTGCATTTCTTGGTGTAATGCCGAACAGAAATCTGTACAATAGAATGGCCATACACCTTCCTGTTTTGGTTCCCAAACAAAAGTTTCTGTTTGTCCTGGCATGATTAATAATTCGGAAGTATTTGCACCAATTATGCTTACGCCATGTGGTACATCATAGTCTTGCTCTAAATTGGTAACATGAAAATAAACTTTGTCACCAACTTTAATACCTTCTATATTATCTGGAGAAAAATGACTACGAATGGTTGTCATATAAATATGAACCGTTTTACCATCACGAACCACTTTAGTATCAGCCTCACTCATTGATGCATAGGGATGTTTATTATCTTCTAGATTAAATATCTTTTTAGACCTTGGTTTTATCAAATCTGCTGGACATCCGGCTGCATAATGTGGTTCACCAACCGTAGGGAAATCTAGCAACAATTCCATTTTTTCACCTGATATATCGTATAATTGTGCAGATTGTGTTACTTCTGGACCTGTTGGCAAGTAACGGTCTTTGGTAATCTTGTTCATCGCTACAACATATTTTCCCCAAGGTTTTTGAGAGTTTCCCCCAGGAATCATTAAGTGACCAACTGAATAATATGTTGGTTTTCTATCAACAACTTCCCACGTTCCTACTTTCCATTTCACAACTTCAGATGAAATAAAGAAGGTAGTATAAGCATTACCTCTACCATCAAATTCTGTATGCAATGGACCTAAACCTGGTTGTTCTACAACTCCTGCCAAAACATCTTCAAAATTGATTATTGGAATACCATAAGCATCACCTGCAAATTTTTTATTTTCAATGGCATCAAGCATCTTTGTAAAAGAATGCACCGTTAGATTAGCTGAAAGTTTTCCATTACCAACAATATATTCTCCTGAAGGATCTACATCACAACCATGTGGTGATTTAGGTGTTGGTAATAAGAAAACAGCACCTGGAACGTCCAATGGATTTACGGTAAGCACTTCTTCTTTTATTGTAGAAGTTGCTGAATGAGTAGATTCGTCATAAACGTTATGTGCATATTTTGAAGGCATCATTGTCCCACCTCCATTGTTTACATATTCCTCTATTTTTTTCCAGTTAACAGCGGCAATAAAATCTTTATCATTTTGAGAAGCGTTCACTTCTAAAAGAGTATTTGCTTCTTCAGAATTATATGTGGTAAAGAAAAACCAACCATGAGATTTTCCTCTGCCTGGATGGGATAAGTCGTAATCAAAACCTGGCATAATTAATTGGAATTTAATATCCATATGTCCATGTTCTGGTTCAACAGAAATAAAAGTTAAGGAACCTTTAAAGTTACCTTTATAATCTTTTATTGGCATATCTTTTTGAGGAATAGGAACAGAAAAACGCGTTCCTGCAACTACATATTCTGTATTTTCAGTTACAAAAGAGGAACTATGATTTCCAGCGCTATTAGGTACTTCAATGATTTCGGTAGTCTCAAAAGTAGACAAATCTATTTTAGCTATTCTAGGCGTATTATTACCATTAATAAATACCCAACGTCCATCTACTACTCCATTAGTTTGAGATATGTCTGGATGGTGAGAATCATCCCAAGGCACAAATCCATGAGAGGTATTCAGCATTGGTTTTGTTTCTTCGTTGTAACCATAGGCTTTTTCTGCATCTTGAGAGAATACAGGTATTACTTTAAATAAACGTCCTGATGGCAATCCGTAAACAGATAACTGTCCACTAAAACCGCCAGAAATAAACGCATAAAATTCATCATGCTCTCCAGGAGCCACATATACCTTTTCTGCCACATTTCCTGCTAATGCGCCAGAGTTGGATTGATTTGAATTATTGCAACTTGCAAAAACAATAAGAATGCTTAACAAGGCAATACTAGATTTTAATATTTTCTTCATTTTTTTAAATTTTGATTAGTATGTTATTCTTTAGCTGGTGGTAATAATACTTTATCTATAACATGAACAATACCATTGCCCGCTTTGACTGAAGTAATAATATTTGCGCCTCCAATGACTGGTTTTCCATCAACTACTTCAACTTGCACATATTGATTATTCGCTTGCCCGAGTTTAGGTAGTTTTGTTAATATGGTTGTACTCAAATTACCAGGTGTAACATGATATTTTAAAATATTAGCTAAAGTTTCTTTATTTTCTGGTTTTACAAGGTTTTCCACAGTTCCTTCTGGTAAGGCTGCAAAGGCTTCATCTGTTGGAGCAAAAACTGTAAGCGGTCCAACATTGACCAAGGCATTTTCTACCTCTGCTGCTTGTACTGCTGCAACAAGTGTTTTATGATCTGGAGAACCTATCGCGATCTGTAAACAATTTGGAGTAGATTCATCGTCTTCTATAAAAGCTTGGCCTGTTTTTTCATTTGATGATTCTTCAGTTTTGTTATTTATATCCGTAGTAACATCATTTTTATTGTTTTTACATGAGCCTACAAATACAATGATTACAAAAACTAAAAAAAAGGTTTTAATTGTTTTCAT
>DATGBV010000229.1:0-9594 GCA_035312485.1 Flavobacteriaceae bacterium
AGTAGATTTTGTTAAAAAAACGTCGTCATTAGACATGTCTTTAAATGCTACCAATCTATAATTTTCTGGATGTATACCTTTTTTCATCGCTTAACGCTTTAAAATTCTTTTGATTTTTCGAGGTGCAAATTTAAGCATTTTTTACAAAAGAACAATAGTTTTTATTATTTTTTCAACTTTAAACAAATTGTAACTTTTTTGGTTAAATTTACACTAACTACTATACAAACCAATAAACAACTTCAAATGGAAAAATCAATTAAATCAATTAGTTTAAATCAAGGTATTACTCTAGGAGTCATTTTAACAATTGTTACTGTTTTAATGTATGTTGTAAGCCTAGAATCTTTCACAAAATGGTGGTTAGGCATTTTACTACTTATTGCTATCATAGTCTTTGGTGTTATTGCATCATTAAAAGTAAGAAAAGCATTAGGAGGCTATATTTCTTTTAAAAATGCATTTACTTCCTATTTTATTACTGTTGCTGTAGGTACGGCAATAAGCACTGTTGTAGGTATTTTAATTTTTGCGATCATAGATCCAGAGGCAGCTCAATTTCTAAATGAAAAAATTATTGAGATGACTTTGGAAACCATGGAAAAATTTGGAGCTCCAGAAAGTAGTATCAATGAAACAATAGCAAAAATGGAAGGCCAGAATAATTTTTCAATTGGTAAACAATTACAGTCTTATGTCATTAGATTATTAATTCTTGCAGTTTTAGGTCTTATTGTAGCTGTTTCAGTTAAAAAGACAGATCCAAATAAAGCTTAAATAATTTCTATATTTTTGAAGCAAGAAATTTTGAATCAATTTACATGAACATATCAGTAGTCATACCACTACTTAACGAAAAAGAATCTCTTAACGAGTTATATGATTGGATTGCAAATGTTATGCAATCCAATCATTTTTCTTATGAAATTATTTTTATTGATGATGGTTCTAATGATGGCTCTTGGAAAACAGTAGAACAACTGTCTCAAAGAGATAGTAATGTAAAGGGTATTCAATTTTTAAAGAATTTTGGAAAATCTCAAGCTCTACATGCTGGTTTTGACAGAGCTAAAGGCGATGTAGTCATAACAATGGATGCCGATTTACAGGACAACCCAGACGAAATACCTGAACTTTATAGTATGATCGTAAATGATGGTTACGATTTGGTTTCTGGTTGGAAAAAGAAGCGTTATGATGCGATACTTTCCAAAAATATGCCATCCAAATTATTTAATTGGGCTGCAAGAAAAACATCTGGTGTTAAACTTCACGACTTTAACTGTGGACTGAAATCATATCATAAAGATGTTGTGAAAAACATTGATGTTAATGGTGAAATGCATCGTTATATTCCGCTACTTGCGAAAAACGCAGGTTTCTCCAAGATTGGAGAAAAGGTTGTACAACACCAAGCTCGAAAATATGGCGAAACAAAATTTGGTATGGATAGATTTATACATGGCTTTCTAGATTTAATTACGATCTGGTTTTTATCTCGTTTTGGAAAACGCCCAATGCATTTATTCGGTGCACTTGGTGTAATTATGTTTGCTGTTGGTTTTGCTTTTGCAATGTATCTTGGTATTGATAAATTATTCTTGAATCCAACTGGAAGACTAATCACACAAAGGCCACAATTCTATATTGCTTTAGTCACTATGATTATTGGAACGCAATTTTTTGTGGCAGGTTTTCTAGGTGAGATTATCTTAAGAACAAAAGAAGACAAAAATCGTTATCTTATTAAAAACGAATTGAATTTATAGCCTTTTCAATCAAATTAACGCTTTTTTAAACTTTAACATTTAACGAATTGCTTATTTTTGTTAAATAATATTAGCTCATGAATTATATTGAACCAGAATTACTAGAAAAAGTTAACTCTTGGTTAACTCCAGCATTTGATAAGAAAACCCAAGATTTCATTAAAAACCTTATTGAAACTAATCCTAAAGAACTCGAAGAAAGTTTTTATAAAAATTTAGAGTTTGGTACTGGTGGTATGCGTGGAATAATGGGAATTGGAACCAACCGAATCAATAAATACACACTTGGAAAAAACACCCAAGGTTTAAGTAATTACTTGCACAAATCCTTTCCAAAGGAAAAAATAAAAGTTGCAATTGCATATGATTGTAGGCATAATAGTAACACATTAGCCAAAGTTGTTGCCGATGTTTTTTCGGCCAATGGCATTGAAGTGTTTTTATTTGAAGACTTGCGCCCTACTCCAGAATTATCGTTCGCCTTAAAACATTTAAACTGTCATTGTGGTATAGTATTAACTGCATCACACAATCCACCAGAATATAACGGTTATAAAGTGTATTGGCAAGATGGTGGCCAATTAGTACCTCCACATGATAATAATACCATCAAAGAAATTGAAGCAGTAAATTATTCAGAAATTAAGTTTGAAGCCAATGATGATTTAATCCATTTAATTGGTAAAGATGTTGACGAAGTTTTTATTAATGCTTCTGTCATAAATGCTAATTATACTTCAAAAGAAGAAAAAGATAATCTAAATATTGTTTTTACATCACTTCACGGAACTTCTATTACTACTATTCCAGAAACATTGAAACGTGCTGGATATGACAACGTACATATTGTTGAAGAACAACGTGTGCCAAACGGAGATTTTCCGACAGTAAAATCTCCAAATCCAGAAGAACCTGAAGCGCTTAAAATGGCTCTGGAATTAGCTAACAAAGTGAAAGCAGATATCGTTATAGGTACAGATCCAGATTGTGATAGATTAGGTGTTGCTGTAAGAAATCTAGATGGAGAAATGATATTACTCAATGGAAACCAAACCATGTTAATGATGACTGATTTCCTTTTGAATCAATGGAAAAAAGATGGAAGAATAAAAGGTCGTGAGTTTATTGCTTCTACCATTGTTTCTACGCCAATGATGGCAGTTTTAGGTAAAGCCTATGGTGTTGAGTACAAAGAAGGCTTAACAGGATTTAAGTGGATTGCCAAAATGATTAAAGACTTTACAGAGTTAGATTTCATAGGTGGTGGTGAAGAAAGTTTTGGCTATATGGTTGGCGATTTTGTTAGAGACAAAGATGCGGTAACTTCTACATTATTGGCTTGCGAAATTGCAACGTTTGCAAAATCTCAAGGTAGTTCTTTTTATCAAGAACTTATTCAATTATATGTAGATCATGGTTTTTATAAAGAACGATTAATTTCATTAACCAAAAAAGGCATAGAAGGCGCAAACGAAATAAAACAAATGATGGTAAACGCTCGAAACAATCCTCTTCAAGAGGTAAATGGATCGAAGGTTGTAAGAATTGAAGATTATCAATTATCCGTAGCCAAAAATCTATTAACTAATTCTGAAGAAGATATAGATGTCCCAAAGTCTGATGTTCTTATCTATTATACTGAAGATGGTAGCAAAGTTGCTTTAAGACCTAGTGGTACAGAGCCAAAAATCAAGTTTTATATAAGTGTCAACATGCCATTAAACTCAATCGGTGATTTTGATAAAACAGAAAAACTTCTTGATCAAAAAATTGATGCTATAGTAAAAGATATGAGCCTTAATTAATGAATTATTTTAGGCAAATACTTGGCTTTGCAAAACCATATAGAGGTTATGCATTATTAAACATCCTGTCAAATATATTATATGCCTTGTTTGGCACATTGGCAATGGTATCGCTATTTCCAATGCTAAACGTACTTTTTGATAAAACAAAAAGACTGGAAGTCAAGCCTGTTTGGGAAGGGGTTTCTGGATTAAAAAACTATGCTGAAGATTACCTGAATTATTTTGTGACACAGAAAGCAAATGATGGTAACGACGATGTCCTTATCTTTATGGTCATACTGGTTGTAAGTATGTTTTTACTTAAAAACGTGTTCAATTATCTAGCCATGTATTTCATTACATTTTTAAGAAACGGTGTGTTAAAAGATATCAGAAATACCTTGTATGATAAAATTGTAAACCTACCATTATCTTACTTTTCTGAAAAACGTAAAGGTGATACTATAGCTAGAATCTCTAGTGATGTTCAAGAAATACAACATTCATTTTTGTCTATTCTAGAACTTATTGTAAGAGAACCTTTAATGATATTGTTCACTATCATTATGATGTTTTTGATAAGTGCAAAATTGACCATTTTCGTTTTTATTTTTATACCTATTTCTGGATTTCTTATTTCTTTAATTGGTAAATCTTTAAAAAGAAAATCTGATAGAGTTCAAAAAGAGCAAGGAAAATTTTTATCCATTATTGAAGAAACACTTGGAGGATTGAAAGTCATAAAAGGCTTTAATGCTGAAAAAATCTTCGGGAACAAGTTTAGAGAATCTACAACACAATTTTTTAAATTTTCAAATAAGCTGTTAAATCGTCAAAATTTGGCCTCACCTACCAGTGAGTTTTTAGGCATCACTGTAATTTCAGTCTTACTTTGGTATGGTGGTCAAATGGTATTAAAAGAAAAGACTCTGGATGCAGGTTTGTTTATTGTTTACATGGGGTTGGCCTACAATATTTTAACACCAGCAAAAGCTATAAGTAAAGCTAGTTATAGTGTAAAAAAAGGTAATGCAGCAGCAGAACGTGTTCTGGAAATTCTGAATACAGAATCGCCTCTTGAAGACAAGCCAAATGCAATACATATAGACGATTTTACAACAGCTATTAATATTGATAATATTTCATTTAGGTATGAAGACGATTTGGTCCTAAAAAATTTCTCAATCAAGGTAACCAAAGGAAAAAGTATTGCGCTGGTTGGACAATCTGGAAGTGGTAAATCTACTATTGCAAATTTGGTAACTCGTTTTTATGATGTTAACGAAGGTACAATTTCTATAGATAGCACAGACATAAGAGACATCACCAAGAATTCTCTGCGTTCTTTAATGGGTTTGGTTACACAAGATTCAATTTTATTTAATGATTCTGTAAAGAACAATGTGCTTTTGGGAAAACAAGGTGCATCAGACGAAGAAGTTATCGAAGCTCTAAAAATTGCTAACGCTTGGGAGTTTGTAAAAGATCTTCCAAAAGGTATTGAAACTAATATTGGTGATTCTGGTAATAAATTATCAGGTGGACAAAAACAACGATTAAGTATTGCACGTGCAGTCCTTAAAAATCCTCCAATAATGATTCTTGACGAAGCAACATCTGCTCTGGACACAGAAAGTGAACGACTGGTTCAAGATGCTCTCGAGAATATGATGAAAAACAGAACATCAATCGTTATTGCACATAGATTATCAACTATTCAAAATGCAGATAATATTGTAGTCATGCAAAAAGGTGAAATTGTTGAACAAGGAACACATAGCGAATTACTACTAAAAAATAAAGTTTACAAAAAACTGGTTGATATGCAAAGTTTCGATTAGTTTCAATAAAAAAAAGGATAGAGTGACCAATTTCTATCCTTTTGAATTCATTGCTAGATTTGGGGCATCTAACAACATATTGGTAGGTTTAATGATGTAAACATAAAACAAAAAAAAATATAAAGCAAGAAAAAAATGCATTTTATCGATGTTTTTATACACTTTATCGATAATAATATATTTAAAATATTGATTATTAAATAGTTATATTTGTAAACAAAAAATCAATATTTTACTTTTAAACTTTATTTAGTTAAACAAGTCTTAATTTAAACCCATAAAGTGATTGATGAGCTAAAACTTATTGAGCAACTAAAGTCTCCTAACCATAAAGAACATGCTTTTAGGGAGTTAGTTGCGAAATACAAAGAACGATTGTATTGGCACATCAGGAATATTGTTAAGTCACATCAAGATGCAGACGATGTATTACAAAATACTTTTATAAAAATTTTTAAAAATATTCATAACTTTAAGGGTGAAAGCAAATTATACTCCTGGATGTACAGAATTGCCACCAATGAATCTATTACATTTATTAATAAAAAAGCCAAGAGATTACAAATAACCAACGAAGAAGCTCAACAATTAGCTATAAATAAACTAACTACAGATGTTTACTTTGAAGGTGATGAGGCACAATTAAAATTACAACAAGCCATAGCCACTTTACCTCAAAAACAACAACTAGTCTTTAATATGAAATATTTTGAAGATTTAAAATACAAAGAAATGTCTGAAATATTAAAAACCAGTGAAGGAGCCTTAAAAGCATCTTATCATATTGCGGTAAAAAAAATTGAAGAGTACTTAACTAATATTTTAAACCTTTAATGAAAAAATAAGTCTTACTTTAACAATGAAGAAATACAAACTTAAAAATATCAAACATTCAGGATTTAAAACTCCAGAAGGTTATTTTGAAACGTTTGAAGCAACAATTTTAAACCAAGATAAGATTAAGAGTTCCGAAAATGGTTTTAAAGTCCCTCAAGGGTATTTTGAAACTATTGAAGATACTGTCTTAAATAAGTTTAATCAAAAAAAGAACAACATTATTCAATTGTTCAACAGAAAAACTGTAATCGCAAGCTTGAGTATTGCTGCTTCAATTTTACTGTTATTTAATCTTTCGATTTTTGACAAGCAAATAACTTTTGATTCGTTAGATAATGAAACTTTAGAAAGCTTTGTGTTAAATCAGGAACTTGAATCTTCAGATATTGCAAATCTAATTCCTAACACCGAAGAATTATCAAATGCTGGAATAGCCGAATCCGTTAGTGATGCTTTATTAGAAAATTATTTGCTCAATGCTGAAGACATAGAGGATTTTCTTTCTGAATAAAATTTTAGTGAAATGAAAAAAAATATCATTCTTATTGCAATCATACTAATTTCCGCATTGGGTTTTTCCCAAGATAAAGAAGATCGCATTAAAGCCTTAAAGGTGGCAATGATTACAGAAAAATTAGATCTATCTGGAACAGAGGCACAAAATTTCTGGCCAATATATAACGCATTCCAAGATAGCAATAGAGCCATGAAAAATGCTATTCATGAAAAGCGAAAAGCAATAAACTATGCAACTTTAAGCGAAACTGAAGCCAAATCAATTTTAAAGGAAATCAACATACTTTCAAATAAACGTCATGAACTTTATAGCGAGTTTATTTCTGATATAACAAAAGTCATTCCTGCAAAAAAAGTGTTGTTACTTAAAGAAGCAGAAAATGAATTTAAGCATAAAATGTTTGAAGAGTATAAAAAAAGAAAAGGAAAAAGACCTTAATTCACCGTCATATACCAAAAAGAGGAGATTAATCTTCTCTTTTTTTATTCTTTAAACTTAAGTTTACTAATTCCGCCTTGACAACCTGCATAAGAAACAGTATAACAAAACCTAATAAAAAGATAAACCATTCATCAAATTAACATATAAAAACTATCTTTGCATGCTTAAATTTTAACAATGCGATTACATAAAAATTTGTGTTTTGCCACTATTGATGGTTTAACAAAAATATTTAATGAAGGAGACTATGCCGACAAGGTAATACAACAACTTTTAAAGCGTGATAAACGTTGGGGAAGTCGCGACAGAGCTTTTGTAGCTGAAACCACTTATGATATTGTACGTTGGAAACGTTTATATGCCGAAATTGCAGAAGTTAAAGAACCTTTTGACAGAGATAATCTGTGGAGGATGTTTGCGGTTTGGGCAACTTTAAAAGGTATTAAATTACCAGATTGGAAATATTTTGAAAATTCTCCAACCAGAAAAATAAAAGGACGTTTTGACGAACTTTCAAAAATTAGAAAGTTCAGAGAGTCCATTCCAGATTGGCTGGATATTTTAGGAGAAAAAGAACTTGGTAATACTGTTTGGACCAAAGAGATTGCTACATTAAATCAACAAGCTGATGTTATTTTAAGAGCAAATACGTTAAAAACTACAAAGGAAAAACTTCAAGCTGAATTATTTGATTTGGATATTGAAACCGAGTTTTTAAAAGACTATCCAAATGCCTTAAAATTAAAAGAACGTGCTAATGTGTTTTCAACCGGTGCTTTTAAAAATGGTTTGTTCGAAGTACAAGACGCGTCTTCACAATTGGTTGCAGAGTTTCTAAACGTAGAACCAGGAATGCGAGTTGTTGATGCCTGTGCTGGAGCTGGTGGAAAAACATTGCATTTGGCTTCCTTAATGGAAAACAAAGGTCAAATAATAGCACTGGATATATACGCCAATAAGCTCAATGAATTGAAGCGTCGTGCTAAACGTAATGGAGCGCATAACATAGAGAATCGCTTAATTGAATCGACTAAAGTCATGAAAAAATTGTATGACAAAACAGATCGTGTTTTAATAGATGCTCCTTGCTCTGGTCTAGGTGTATTACGTAGAAATCCAGATGCTAAATGGAAACTTAATCCAGTATTTATTGAAAACATAAAAAAGACACAACAAGAAATTCTTCAACAATATTCTAGAATGGTAAAAGCAGGCGGACAAATGGTTTACGCCACCTGTTCTATTTTACCATCTGAAAATCAAGAACAGATAGATAAATTTTTAAGTTCAGAATTCGGAAAAGATTTTACCTTTGTAAAAGATAAAAAAGTATTGGCTCATAAATCTGGCTTTGATGGATTTTATATGGCGCTTTTAGAACGAAAACAATAGATTTCATGAAACACATTTACTTCTTATTTCTTTTAATATCTTATTTAAGCTTTTCACAACAATCTTATTATGATGGTATTGATTTTAATCAAACTGGATTAGACTTAAAAGACGATTTGGCTACTTTAATAATAAGTACGCATACCAACACACTTTCATATGGCTGGGATGCAACACAAGCAACAGATGTCAATCCAAGTAATGCTTCAAATGTTCTTTTAATTTATGGTTGGGAAAATGGAAGTGATATGGATTGCACAAACGATTTAGAGCGTGATATCAACAGTAATGGAGGTAGCACAGACTGTTCTCCAATGGAATATAACCGAGAGCATGTTTATGCTAAATCTAAAGCAACACCAGCAATGGACAATTCAGGACCTGGAGCTGACGGACATCATATTAGAGCTTCAGATGTACAACGCAACGGTCAAAGGGATAGTAAAAAATTTGCTGATGGTAGTGGGAATTCAGGAACAGTAAACAGTGGTGAAAACTGGTACCCTGGTAACGATTGGAAAGGTGATGTTGCCAGAGTCATTATGTATATGTATTTACGTTATGACACACAATGTCTTCCTACCAATATTGGAGAAGGTAGTAGTGCTGGAACTCCTGATGATATGATAGATTTGTTTTTAGAGTGGAATGCAGATGATCCACCATCAACCTATGAAATACAAAGAAATGATTATCATGAAAACACTTCAAACACCTATGCACAAGGTAATAGAAATCCATTTATAGATAATCCGGCTTTAGCAACAGCAATTTGGGGTGGTCCAGACGCACAAGATACTTGGGGAATTATTCTAGGCACTAACAATTTTAATAACTTAAATACAATTTCAATGTATCCAAATCCAACTAAAAATAATTTGGTGCATTTTTCCACGACACAAGATTTGGATGTTATTCTTTACAATGTTTTAGGAAAACAAATTCTAACAGAAAAAGTGACCTCATCACAAAATACAATTGATCTTTCAAATTTCAACAAAGGCATCTAT
>DATGBV010000230.1:0-9715 GCA_035312485.1 Flavobacteriaceae bacterium
AGATGTAAATTCTGTTCTCAATATTATTGTCTCTGTATTGTATGGAAGTTATGTGGGTGCAAATATTTTAAAATGGCATTGGTGGAGATTCAATGGCGAAGGGTTTTTCTGGGGAATGGTAGCTGGTCTTGTAGCTGCATATATAGCTCCGATATTATTCCCGGATGTTAACGAATTATATTTATTTCCAATACTTCTAGTGGTTTCACTTATAGGAAGTATTATTGGTACTTATTCTGCTCCTCCAACTGAAGAAACTGTTTTAAAAAATTTCTACAAAAATGTTAGGCCTTGGGGATTTTGGAAACCAGTTCATGACAAATTAGCTTCAGAAAATAATGGGCTTCAGAAAAATTCAGATTTTGGACGAGATATGTTCAATATAGTAGTAGGTATTATTGCTCAAACCGCTTTGGTGATTTTACCAATGTATATCATTTTTAGACAAAGCGCACCAGTTTATATTTCACTAATTGTTTTGGTGGTATGTATTTTTCTTTTGAAAAAATATTGGTGGGATACGTTAAATGAAAAACTAGATTAAAATGCAGAAAAAATTGCACTTAAACGGTAATGCCATTGATATAATTAAAAAGCAGAGCGCTAAATTAATTAGCAGAAAAAATACTGCATTAAAAACAACTAATGGTATCTATCAACGCTATAAATATCCAATAATTACTGCAGACCATGTTCCCATTCATTGGAGATACGATCTTAATTTAGAAACCAACCCAAATGGTTTAGAGCGTATTGGCTTTAATGCTACTTTTAATGCTGGAGCCATAAAATGGCGAGGTAAATACGTACTGTGCGTAAGAGTAGAAGGAAACGACAGAAAATCGTTCTTTGCTATGGCTGAAAGCCCAAATGGCGTAGATAATTTTAAGTTCTGGGATAAGCCTTGTGTAATTCCTCAAATCGACAAAAATCCTGATATTAATGCATATGATATGCGCCTAATAGAACATAAAGATGGCTGGGTTTACGGAGTTTTCTGCACAGAAAGAAAAGATCCTTTAAAACCAAAAGACACTAGTTCTGCCATTGCAAATGCTGGAATTGTTAGAACAAAAGATTTGATAAACTGGGAAAGGCTTCCAGATTTGATCAGTTCTTCAGGACAGCAAAGAAACGTTGTATTGCATCCAGAGTTTGTGAATGGTAAATATGCCATTTACACGCGTCCTCAAGATGGGTTTATTGATGTAGGTGATGGTGGTGGCATAGGTCTAGGTTTCATTGAAACCATGGAAAACCCAGTGGTTGAAAATGAAAAAATTATCAATAATAAAATCTATCACACTATTTATGAACTAAAAAATGGCCTTGGCCCTGCTCCAATTAAAACAGAAAAGGGGTGGTTGCATTTGGCTCATGGTGTTAGAAATACCGCAGCTGGATTGCGCTATACGCTTTATATGTTTATGACTGATTTAAATGATATTTCTAAAGTAACGCATCAACCAGCTGGTCATTTTATGGGCCCAATAAAGAAAGAACGTATTGGCGATGTCTCTAATGTATTGTTTTCAAATGGCTGGATTGCTGATGACGATGGTACAGTTTATATTTACTATGCATCGTCAGACACTAGAATGCATGTTGCTAAATCATCCATTACCTTACTTCTGGATTATGTAACTAACTCGCCTACAGATAAATTTACTTCTGCTGGTTCGGTTGACAATATTATGGAACTAATAAAAAAGAATAAGAATCTCTATTAAATGAATGGAGCTTATAACACCCTTAAAGCAGAAGTTAAGTTGGAGTTGTTCAATATTTTGGATTACTGGTCTAACAATACTATTGATTTAAAATTTGGCGGTTTTGTAGGCAAAGTTGATCATTTTAATAATGTGGAAGAAAATGCTTCTAAAGGAATCATTTTAAATGTGCGAATTCTTTGGAGTTTTTCAGCAGCCTCTAGTTTCTTAAAAACAAATGATTATAAAGACGTTTGTGAAAGGTCATACAAATACCTTAAAAAGTTTTTTAATGACGAAAATTATAAAGGCCTTTTTTGGGAACTAAACTATAAAGGCGAACCTATTAATAAAAGAAAGCAAGTTTATGCACAAGCCTTTGGTATTTATGCCCTATCAGAATATTACATTTTTTCAAAAAATGATGAGGCAAAAAAATGGGCAATTGAGCTTTTTGAATTATTGGAAAAATATGCAAACGACAAGTTGAATTTAGGCTATTTAGAAGCTTTTAATGAAGACTGGAGTTTTATTAAAGATATGAGATTAAGTAATAAAGACATGAATGCTTCAAAAACCATGAACACAAACCTTCATGTATTAGAAGCATATACATCTTTACTTAAAATCTATGACGATAAGAAACTGAAACAATCACTAAAAACATTAGTAAAGTTATTTCTCACAAAGTTTTTGAATTCAGAAAATCATTTTGATTTGTTCTTTGATAAAGACTGGAATTTATTAAGTAACTCTATTTCTTTCGGACACGATATTGAAACTGCTTGGCTTTTAATTGAAGCAGCAAAACTTTTAGATGATAAAGGTTTATTAAAAAAGACTAAAGCTATTGCAATTCAAATTACTGAAACATTTTTGGAAGAAGCTTTAGATGATGATGGTGCAGTTTTGAACGAAAAAAACACAACTACAAATTTTTTTGATACAGATAAGCACTGGTGGCCACAAATGGAAGCATTGGTAGGTTTAAACTATGCATATAACATAAAAAAAGAAGAAAGATATATATCAAGCTCTTTGAAAATATGGGCCTTTACAAAAAAACATATTATTGATCATAAAAATGGAGAATGGCATTTTAGAGTAGACAAAAAGGGAGAGCCATATGCGAATGAAGATAAGGTAAGCATGTGGAAAGCGCCATATCATACAACCAGAGCATGTATGTTATTAAACAAATAATTACTATGAAAAAGACAATGAAATATTATTCAATTTTACTGATAGTATTTTTAGCTATTAGTTGTTCAAGTGATGGAGATCCTCAAAACCCGCCTCAAACAGAAAGCGCCACAGTGAAAATTACAGCAACAAATAGTCTGGCAGCAGAGCCTTCAACAAATGGGTTATTTACAATAACTTTATCAAGTACAGTTACTTCATCAACTAAAGTAAATTATTCAATTACAGGAACTGCAACAAACGGAACAGATTATCAAACTATTACAGACAATGTCACTATTGCTGCAAATACATACAGCATGACTGTTCCTATTACTGTAAAAACCGATTTGGAAACCGAAGATACAGAAACCGTAATCTTAACATTAACAAATACCAATAACAGCAACGTGACTGTCAGTTCTCAAAATTCTGCAACAGTTTCAATTGCAGATGATACTAGCATTACTTTTACTCCTGAAAACGCAAGTAGCTTTATGGTGAATCCTAATTCTACTGATGAAACTATCGCTCTTTTTTATAATCTAAAAGTACTTTCAGAAACCAAATTTATTATTGGTCAACAAGATGCTTTTAATGCATTTTATAATGATAATGCTGGCGATTCAGATATTAAAAAAACAACAGGTAATGATCCTGGATTATTAGGTTCAGATTTTATGTTTATTGCTGATGACAATAATAATGGCCAAGCTTCAAACTGGTTTTATCAACAAGAGCAAATCATTACTGGAGATGCCATTGAAGCGTATGATAAAGGTATGTTAAATGCTTTTTGTTGGCATTTAAGAGAACCTTATGAAGGGGACGAATTTTATACTGATAATATGACCGATTTTCAAAAAGAAAATGCCTTTAAAAGTATTTTGCCTGGGGCAGCTAATCACGAATATTATAAAGAAAAACTTCAAAAAGTAGCCGATGTTACAAAAAGAATGGTTGGTAGTGACGGAAAATTGGTGCCAATAATTTTCAGGCCTTTCCATGAATTTGATGGTAATTGGTTTTGGTGGGGACAAGCGTGGTGTACAGCTCAAGAATACAAAACGCTTTGGCAGTTTACTGTAGAATATTTAAGAGATACTTTAAATGTAAGCAATATGCTTTTTGCTTTCTCACCAGATAAGAATTTTAATTCAGAAACTGAATATTTATTGCGTTACCCTGGTGATGCTTATGTAGATATTTTAGGAATGGATAACTACGGGGATTTTGCTAATCAAGGGCAAGCTGGTGTTGATAATGCAAACAGTAAGCTTCAAATTCTTACCAATCTTGCAAAAGAGAAAGTTAAAATAGCTGCCTTAACAGAAACGGGTTATAGAATTACTTCGGGTGTTAGTCCGATATCTGGTTTTTATTCAACCAATATGTATAATGCAATTACAGAAAACAACAATGAAATTGCCTTTATGATGTTTTGGTACAATAACCAAGATGGTTACTATACACCTCCTCCAGGTCAAACAGATACTAATGATTTTATTGACTTTGCAAATAAACCAAAGGCTCTTCTAGAAAACGAATTACCTAACATGTACCAACTTCCATAATTATGAAGCGTAGTTTTTTATATATAGTCTCGATGAGTGTGATATTTACTTTTTCATGTAAAGAAATTCAAAAAAGCAAATCCGAAAATCGAGATTTAAACACTGTTGAATTAATCTCTGTAAAAGAGTCCAAATTCTACAAAGGAGATAACCCGTATTATTTTGTTGGTGCAAATTATTGGTATGGCCCATTAATCGCTGCAAAAAATATTGGAGATAGAGAACGATTGATCAAGGAATTAGACCTAATGAAATCCGTTGGGATTGATAATCTTCGAATACTAGCAGGTGCTGAAGGTGATGGTGGAGATTCTCGTGTTCATCCTGCTTTACAGCCAGAGCAAGGAGTTTATAATGAAAATTTATTAGATGGATTGGATTTTCTTCTAGCTGAAATGCGAAAAAGAAACATGTATGCTGTACTCTATTTAAACAACAATTGGATTTGGTCTGGTGGCATGTCTGAATATTTAAAATGGAATGGCTATGGCGAAGTTCCAAATCCGTTTTTAGAACAATATACTTGGGATCAATATATGGGTTATACTATGCAATTTCATAGTTGCGAACCTTGTAAAGAGGCATTTTACAACCACGTGGAATTTCTCATGGGTAGAACAAATGCATATACTGGTTTAAAATATACAGAAGACAATGTTATAATGTCATGGCAAGTTGCCAATGAACCAAGAGTACTAATGTCACCAGATCATGAAAAAGCTTTTGCAGGTTGGTTGAACGAAACAGTCTCTTTAATTGAATCTTTAGATTCTATCCATCTTATTTCTACAGGAACTGAAGGTAAACATGGGTTTTTACAAGATATGGATATGTTTGAAAGATTACATACAAATAAAGATATTGATTATTTAGCCATGCATATGTGGCCGAAAAATTGGGGTTGGTACGATATTAATAATGAAAGGGAAACTACTTTAGAATCAATAGATAAAGCAAATGCCTACATGAACGAACATATAGTTATTGCTGAAAAAATGAAGAAGCCCATTGTCATGTCAGAGTTTGGTTTCCCACGAGAAAAAGAAAGTCTTTCAAAAGAAGCTTCTGTTGAAAATCGCAATATATTTTATAATGCCATATTCGAAAGAATCGTTAAAAGCAAAAACGAGCAAAGTGTACTTGCTGGATTAAATTTTTGGGGATTTGCAGGTTATGCAAAAACAAATCCTGAAAATGGGAAATGGCAACATGATGATGATTTCACTGCCGATCCACCTCAAGAACCTCAAGGCTTGAATTCTGTTTTTGCATCAGATACATTGACTTTAGAGCTTATAAGAAATGCCAACAAATCGTTATTTTGAATTAGTCAAAAAAGCCTTTAAACATCTATTTTAGAGGCTTTTTTAAATTTGTCTACCAACCATTATTTTTAATAACCTCTTTAAACCACTTTGCAGAGGCTTTTGGAATTCTTTCTAGTGTGCTGTAATCTATATAATTTATCCCAAAACGAAGCGAATAACCAGAAGCCCATTCAAAATTGTCAAACATGCTCCACGCAAAATATCCTTTGAGTTTAATGCCTTTTGTAATAGCTTGGTGACAAACTTCTAAATATTGCTTGTAATAATCAAGTCTGTTAAAATCATTTATTTCTCCATTTTCTAATTTGTCGTTACAGGCAAACCCATTTTCGGTAATATAAATAGTTGGATAACTATAGCGATTACTTATCCATTCTAAAAGTTTGGCACAACCCCATGGTGTCACAGCCCATTTAGATTCTGTTAAAGCCCATTTTTTATCTTGAGACAACTTGACGTCTTGGTCTTCAGAAATACCTCCATTCCCATATACTGCATTTTTGTTGCCCGAATGGTCTTCTTCTGCAGCATACATAGTTGTGTAATGGTTCAACCCAAAAAAATCTGATGAGTTTTTTATTAGCTTTTTTTGTTCTTTAGTAAATATTGGTAAACGATTGCCCAGTCTATCTTTCATTACTTCAGGGTAATCTCCTAAATAAATAGGATCTGCAAACCACCCTAAAAAGAATAAAAGCGCACGTTCTGAAGCATCAATATCACGCTGTTTTTGAGTTAATGGCTCTCTCCAGTCGCAATTATTTGTAATGCCAATAATGCCTTTTTGATTTACGAACTCTGTTTTATAGCATTTAACTGTTTGGGCATGAGCCAAAATTAAATGATGAGCTGCTAAATAAGGTTCAGAATTAGATATTCTACCTGGGGCAAAAACACCTTGTCCATAGCCTAAAATAGCAACAACCCAAGGTTCATTTAGTGTAATCCAATTTTTTACACGATCGCCAAATCGTTCAAAACAGACTTTGGCATAACTTTCAAAATATTCTATAATCTTTGGATTTAGCCAACCGTCTTCTTCAGTTTGAAGTGCCAAAGGTAGATCCCAATGATATAATGTAACCCAAGGAATAATATTATTTTTAAGTAACTCGTCAATTAGATTTGAATAAAACTGAATACCTTCTTCATTAACTTCTCCTTTGCCTTCAGGCATAATTCTAGCCCAAGAAATCGAAAATCGATAGGCTTTAAACCCTTGTGATTTTAAAAGTGATATGTCTTCTTTATAACGACTATAATGATCTATTGCAATATTGCCATTCATGCTATTTTTTATTCGGTTTGGTATGGTACAAAACGCATCCCAGATAGATGGGCCTTTGCCGTCTGAATTATACGCTCCTTCAATTTGATAAGCAGAAGTTGCTGTTCCCCAAATAAAATCGTTCGAAAATTTAATCATTATTAAACATTTATTGATTGTTTGCTATTCGGTTGTAAATATTGATGCAGGTAAATTAGCCTTATTAAACACATTGGATTGCGCAGTATTCTGCCATCCAAACCGAACATATTTAGGGTCTTTAACTTTTCTTGAAGAAACAATGATGTGATTCTCTTTCACTTTGGCTTTGGCAGGATAAAAAGCCCTGTCATCTCCTGCGACTTCAAATAAAGACTTTTCGTCTTTTATATAAAGCCCTTCAGAATAATAAAAATAGACTTCGGCTTTGTTTTTATTAAAGATTGCATCTTTAAATATTGGGCTTTCAACTAAACCCTTTTTGGTTTTATAATGATTTTTTAAGGCTAGATTTGCTAACCGAAGACCAACAGTTTTTTTATCCTTTGGATGAATGTCATCAACCGTTGAAACATCATCAATAACTATCATTCCTGTATTTTCTGTCATTTCTAAAACTTTTCGCTGTGCATTTCTAATTTCAGCACCTCCATAATGATCTTCTCCATACTCAAATGGGGCAATCTGAACGTAGTAAACTGGGAAACTTTTACTCCAAAGTGTTCTCCATGAATTTATTAAAGCTGTTAATGTTTTGTCATAATTTAACGCTCCAACATTAGATTCGCCTTGATACCAAAGAGCTCCTGCTAAATTAAATCCAGCCAATGGATGAATCATGGCGTTATATGCTCTAGCTGGTTCTGTTGGACCCCATTCTACAGGTTTTAATTGTCTAGAAGCTTCTAATAAAACGCTGTCTTCTGTTATAATTTTTTCTGGCATCCATATTTCGGCTGGAGTTCCTCCCCAAGCCGAAATCATTAACCCTATTGGAATATCTTTAAAATTTTCTTGAAGAGCTCTGGCGAAAAAGTAAGCTACTGCACTAGAATTCTTCATTGTTTCTGGTGTACAAACATCCCAAAATGCTGGAACATTTATTTGAGGTGCTGTTGTAGAAATTTTAGGAATATTAAAAAATCTAATATTAGGATGGTGAGCGTTATTTACTTCTTCATCTAAATTATTAATTCCACCAAACCAAGTAGGTGTCATTTCCATATTAGATTGACCAGAGCACAGCCAAACTTCTCCAATAAAAACATCTTTTAGCTCAATTGTATTATATCCAGAAATTGTAATAGTAAATGGACCTCCAAAACTTGGTGTTTTTATGAATAATTCCCAATTGGCATATTTATTGGTTTTGGTTTTGTAAACTTCAGTTGTCCAAGATGGCTTTATTACTACTTCTTCTCCATTGCTTGCCCAACCCCAAAATTTAACATCTTCGTTTTGTTGCAACACCATATGGTCTGAAAAAACAGACGGTAAAGTTACCTTCGCAAATGCGATGTTTATGACAAATAATGATAAGGAAAGAATTATTTTCCGCATGAATTAAGATTTCAAAATGGTTTCAATAAGCTCTAACTCTTCAGAAGAAAAATCTTTGTTTTTTAAAGCTCCAAGATTGTTTAACAATTGCTTTTTGCTACTTACACCAACTAAAACTGATGTCACTCTTTTATCTTTTAACAACCAAGCAACAGCCATTTGCGCTAAACTTTGGTTTCGGTTTTCAGCAATTTTGTTCAGCTTAATTGCTTTTTCTATTTTGTCTGTAGTGACTTGATCTAATTGAAGAAATCCAGTGCTTTTTGCTGCTCTTGAATTTTCTGGAATTCCGTTTAAATACTTATCCGTTAATATTCCTTGCTCTAATGGTGAAAACGGAATACAGCCAATACCTTCATCTTCTAAAACATCCATTAAACCTCCTTCAACCCAGCGATCCATCATATTATAACGTGGTTGATGTATCACACAAGGTGTTCCAAGTGTTTTTAAAATTTCTGAAACTTTTTGTGTGTCTTCAGCACTGTATGAAGATATTCCAACATATAGTGCTTTACCTTGTCTAACTATTAAATCCAAAGCAGTCATAGTCTCTTCTAAAGGCGTGTCTGGGTCTGGTCTATGGCTATAAAAAACATCTACATAGTCTAAACCCATACGCTTTAAGCTTTGGTCTAAACTGGCGACTAAATATTTTTTACTTCCCCATTCTCCATAAGGTCCAGACCACATTAAATATCCTGCTTTTGTTGAAATGATCAGCTCGTCTCTATACGATGAGAAGCTTTGTTTTAAAATTTTACCAAAGTTTTCTTCGGCTGACCCTGGTGGTGGACCATAGTTGTTCGCTAAATCAAAATGTGTTATGCCGTAGTCAAACGCTGTGTGAAGTATTTCTTTACCATTTTCAAATTCATCAACATGACCAAAATTATGCCATAATCCTAATGAAATTTCTGGTAAAAGCAGTCCGCTATTGCCACATCTTCTATAAGACATCGAATTATATCGTTCATTATTTGCAGTATATTCTCCCATTTGATTGTTTTAACTATTAAGTAAATTTTTAAAGAAAGGTAATAATTCTTGTGCCATTTGAGCATGCTCTTCTACACTTGGATGCGTTGAGCAACC
>DATGBV010000231.1:0-2056 GCA_035312485.1 Flavobacteriaceae bacterium
ACAATGATGGCTAATCATTTACGAAAAGCTTTACCAAAAAAAGATTGGAACATAACCATTGTAGATCAAGAAAAAACACATTACTATCAGCCAGGTTTCTTGTTCTTGCCTTTTGACCTTTATAAAACAAAAGATGTAAAAAAGAAAATTGATAAGTTTATTCCTAAAGGCGTAAATCTTATTCAGAAAAAAATTAATCGTATAGATAAAGATAACGATACAGTTATTCTAAAAAACAATGAATCACTTAAATACGATATATTAATTATTGCAACTGGAACTAATATAGCTCCTCAAGAAATTGAAGGAATGCTTGGTGACCATTGGCACAAATCAGTTTTTGATTTTTACACTTTTGAAGGTGCAAAAAAATTGCGCAACAAATTAAGAACCTGGGAAGGTGGTAAACTTGTTGTTCATATTTCTGAAATGCCAATTAAATGCCCTGTTGCTCCTTTAGAATTTGCCTTTCTCGCAGACTCGTTTTTCATAAATAAAGGTATGCGAGATAAAGTAGATATCACCTTTGTAACACCAATGTCTGGTGCATTTACAAAACCAAAGGCAACAGAAGCTCTTCAATATTTATTAGATCAAAAAAACATTAAAGTAGTTCCCGATTTTAATATTGAACATGTAGATGGTAAAAATAAAAAGATAGTAGACTATGCCGAGCAAGAAGTAGAATATGATCTATTAGTCACAGTTCCTACAAATATGGGAGACGAAATGATTGAACAATCTGGTTTTGGAGACGAATTAAATTATGTCCCAACAGATAAAGCTACACTTCAAACAAAGGTAAAAGATAACATTTTTGGTATTGGAGATGCTACTAATATACCTGCATCAAAAGCTGGTTCTGTAGCACATTTTGAAGCAGAAATTCTAACAGAAAACATCAAACGCTTTATAAAAGGTAAAGAACTTAAAAAAGAGTTTGATGGTCATGCAAATTGCTTTATTGAAACTGGACATGGTAAAGCACTACTCATCGATTTCAATTATACGCAAGAACCTGTAAAAGGAACATTCCCTTTTGCCGGTGTTGGTCCTTTAAGTCTTTTAAAAGAAACACATATGAACCATATGGGGAAATTAGCCTTTAGATGGATATACTGGAACATGTTAATAAAAGGAAAACATATTCCTTTTGTATCTGCAACAATGGACACAGCTGGAAAACAAATAGAAGAAACAGTCTAATAATTATTTAAATTTTAAAAATCATGGAAAAAACATATGCAAATGTAAATATTCAATGTAATGACGAAGGCTATCTAACTGATTTAGAACAATGGAATAAAGAAGTAGGTACAGACATTGCAAAAGAAGAAGGTATTGAAATGACAGACCGACATTGGGAAGTTATTGAATACCTTCAAGATCAATTCAGAAATGAGGTGCCTTTAAGTATCAGAAAAGTTGGTAAAAGTGGAGTAGTAAGTATTAAAGAGTTTTATCAATTATTCCCAAAAGGGCCATTAAAAATTTCTAGTAGAATTGCAGGCATACCAAAACCTGTGAGTTGTATTTAATAAAAAATTAAAAAATAATATTATGGAAAATACAATAGAGAGTCCTGTTGAAAAAAAACAAGACAACAAAAAACCCATAAAAAAAATGATGCTCATATTATCTAAAGCTACAATAGATAATGTATATGCCTGCTTCATTTTAGCAAATGGGGCAAGAATGGAAGGCATAGAATCTGAAATTTTCTTTACATTCTTTGGATTAGAAGCCATTACAAAAAAGAAATTAGAGCATTTACATGTAGCAACTGTTGGTAATCCTGGTATACATATACCAACCATGCTTGGTGGTTTACCAGGAATGGAAGCACTAGCTACTAAAATGATGAAATCTGAAATGGAAAAACTAGATATTCCTCCAGTAGATGAATTTTTAGAAATCTTATCTGCGTCAGGAACTAAACTATGGGCTTGTAAATTAGCCATGGATATGTTCCATTTAGAAAAAGAAAATTTAATTGATGATTTAGATGGTGTCCTTACAGTTGGTGATTTTTATACGCGAGCTCAAGGGGACAATA
>DATGBV010000232.1:0-3625 GCA_035312485.1 Flavobacteriaceae bacterium
GTTGTCGCAAGCACCATTAGCCATCTTGGAAAGTGTATTGGCTGTTGCTGGAGCAACAATAAATAAATCTGCCCAAAGACCTAGCTCTACATGATTATTCCATGTAGCGTTTTCATCTTCTTCATTAGTGAAAGAAGAATGAACAGGATTTTTTGAAAGTGTAGATAATGTTAAAGGTGTTATAAACTCTTTTGAAGCAGGTGTCATTACCACTTTTACATTAGCGCCTACTTTGATGAAAAGTCTAATTAAAGAAGCTGTTTTATAAGCGGCAATACCAGCACTTACGCCTAATAGTATATTTTTGCCGCTTAATATTGACATTTGAAAAATTATTCTTGAGAATCTTCTTCCGTATTTCTGAAGTAAATCTTATCTGTTAACCACTCTTGAATAGCTATTGCATGTGGTTTAGGTAATCTTTCATAAAATTTAGACACCTCAATTTGTTCTTTGTTTTCAAAAATTTCTTCTAGACTATCATTATAAGTAGCAAACTCTTCTAACTTGTCTATAAGTTCTTTTTTAATTTCAACATTAATCTGCTCTGCTCTTCTAGAAATAATTGAAATAGCTTCATAGATATTTTCTGTTGGTTCATCAACTTGGTTTCTATCGTAAGTTGTTGTGTTTACAGGAATGTTAGGATTTTTTAAATCTATCATAAAATTAAATTTTTGCTGTACTTGTATTCGTATAATTCGTTAATTGTTCTTCAATAACAGAAACCATATTGTTAACTTCTTCTATATATTTTGAACTACTATATCTTTTTATAAAAGCATCTGCATAAGACTTTGCTGTTTCCAGACGGTTTTGTTTTTTATATTCTACACTATTTATTGCTAATTTATAAGCAGAGTCTAATTTATAAAATAAGGCATCTTCTAACAATTTAGAACCTGGAAAATCGAAAATAAAATTATCAAAAGCCTTTATTGATGGTTCAAAATCAGACAAATGGTTGTATTGTTTGGCAATGCTATAAGCTTTTAGTTCTAATTTATAATCTAACTCTTGAAGTAGTGTATTGGCTTCAGGAGTATATTCTGAATTTGGAAAAAGATTGATAAATTCTTGAAGCTTTTCTATTGCTTCCTTTGTATCTTTTTGATCCTTTGTATAAACAGGAGAAAGCATATAATAACTTTTGGCTCCTAAAAAGGAAACTTCTTCTATTTTTTCACTTTCAGGATAAGAATCTGCAAATCTTTCGCATTGATAACCAGCTAAATAGTAATCTTTCATTTCATAAAATGAAAGGCTGTACAGGTACATTAATTTTTCAGCTTGTGGTTTTCCTCTGTAACCTGGAACAATTTGAGCAAATAGTTTATTTGCTTTACTAAATTTACCTTCGTCATAAAGTTGTTCTCCCATTTTAAATTTTGTAGCAATATCTTCTGACTTTAATGCCTTTTGATATTCGTTACAAGAACTTAAAAAGGTAAATAAAACAAGGATGTAAAAGAATTTCTTCATCTATTTTTAAACAAGTTGCAAAATTAAACTATTATTATCGAATTAAAAATTATATTTTTCAGGCTAAAATAATGGATAACAATAGGTAATCATTAGGTTTAAGTAATATTTAACGTTTGTAAATTATATTAAAAACGTTTAACAAACTCACTTATTTTATCTTTTAATTGTTGTGTTGCAGAAACCAAAGGCAATCTTACAAAATCTTCACATAAATTCAATGTCTGAAGAACAGCCTTAATTCCTGCAGGATTATTCTCTTCAAAAATATAACCTGTTACATCCATAAGTCTATAATGAAACTTATAAGCTTCTTTAGCATTTCCTTGCAAACCTAGTCTAATCATTTCTGAAAACTCTTTTGGAAATGCCTGACCAATAACAGAAATTACGCCTGCTCCTCCTGCAAGTACTACACCAAGAGCCAAATCGTCATCACCTGATATGATCAGAAAATCTTCAGGTTTATTTTTTATTAGCTGTAAATATTGAGCAACATTGTTACCTGCTTCTTTAACAGCAATGATATTTTTAAAGTCATTTGCCAAACGCAATGTTGTTTTGGGTTCAATATTTTTTGAAGTTCTTCCAGGAACATTATATAAAATAATATCTACAGGAGAAGCTTCAGAAATAGCTTTGAAATGTTGATATATACCTTCTTGTGTAGGTTTACTATAATATGGAGACACTGATAAAATAGCATCAATATTACTTAAATCTGTAGCTTTAATTTCTTCTATAATTGCAGCTGTATTGTTACCACCAATTCCTAAAACCAAAGGAACTCTTCCGTTATTAACCTGAACAATTGTATTAATAATTTCTTTTTTCTCTTGTTTAGTAATAGTAACACTTTCTCCTGTTGTTCCACTAATCACGAGGTATTCTACTCCATTTTCTATACTATGGTTTACAACATTGGTTAAAGCATCAAAATCTACATTCAAATCTGCATTAAATGGTGTTACCAATGCAACACCTGTACCCAAAAATTTATTATTCATTTTATATTTTTTTAAAAATATTTAAATATCTCACTAGCTCTTTTCTAAAAAGGTAAAATTCTTTCAACTTGGTTTTAATGATAAAATCGTTTAATCGTTCATCGGATTGTAATATTCCAACTTTAAATTTTGCTTTAGACATTGCCGTAAGCAACTTGAGCTCCAATATATCTTTTTCATAGTAACTCACCAAAGCGTCAAATTCTGCATCCAAAAAAGACTGCAATTCTACGTTTTTAATTTTACCATTCCAACCAAAATCTTCAGAATGATAATATGTATCCCAAAAATTGGGTGCATCTTTCAGGCTTTCTGTATAAGCAATTATTTTTAATCTATTCGGTCTTACTTTTATTGTTTCTGCTAAATTCCTAAATATTTCAAAGTCCTCCATTTCGTCAATGCAAAAAATAACACCTAAACTCTTTATTTTATTACTATTCACATTTGTTTCACGTGAATTTATAATTGCATCCAGATATTTTTTATTAGATTTTTGTTTAAACCCTTTTAAAATCTTTAAAATCATTTAACTTTATGGTTTAGACAAAGGTAGGAAAAGTAGCCTCAATAGATTACTAAATCATTTACGTTTTAACATGAAATTTAAGCCTTTTATTATACTCTTTTTTGTATTTGCAGTTTTCTCTTGCAAGAATGAGCATCATAATCTCATTAAAATAGAAGGAAAACAAATTCCTATCACAGATTCTCTAAATTCAAATACTGAAGTTGAAACTTATGTCAAACCATTTAGAGAACATGTTGAGAATGATCTGGACAATGTTCTTTCATATTCAATTAAAACGTACTCAAAAAGAAATGGCGAATTTAATACGGCAATAGGGAATTTTATGGCAGATGCTGTTTATGAAGAAGCTAATCCTGTTTTTAAAAACAGAACAGGGAAAGATATAGACATGGTTATTTTAAATTATGGAGGTATACGTTCAATTATCTCTAAAGGAGATATAACCTCTAGAACTGCTTATGAAATCATGCCATTTGAAAACTCTATAGTTGTTGTGGCCTTAAACGGGAAAAACATCAATGCATTAGTAGACTATTTAATCAGAGCTAAAAGAGCACATCCTATTTCTAAACTTAAATTAACAGTTGATAAAGATTTTAATGTG
>DATGBV010000233.1:0-2457 GCA_035312485.1 Flavobacteriaceae bacterium
GTTGGTTCGCCAACGTAAGGTCCAAGTTTTAGTTCTTCTTTATCTCCATTTTTAAAGTAAAAACCAACCCAATTGTAATGTGGTACATTGGCTTCAAGAAGCTCACAAACCTGTAATAAGCAATCATCCAATTTTAAAAGATTGCAATGATTTTCAAATATTTCTGAAACTCTTAGTTTTAATTCTTCAAAAGTCATTTACTTAAAAGTTTTGGTAAAAGTATTTAAAAAGGTGTAATTTACGAGCGTAAAAGATATAAATTTAAGGCTCAAATATTACGCTTCTTTTTTTGAAAGAACTCTTTATAAAATATAAACTAGTAGTAAGGTTCATCATCAAATTTTTATTGGTATATGGTGCACTTTCTATGCTGTACAGGGGTTATTTGGAATATTCAAAAACATCAACACACTATCCTGATTATATGACCAATTTAGTTGGAAAACAAAGTAGAGCTTTACTGGAGTCTGCTGATTATCGTGCCATTATCTTACCACATCCTGACGAACCTTCTTTAAAACTCATTATTAACGAGAAGTATGTGGCGCGTATTATTGAAGGTTGTAATTCTTTAAGTGTTATTATTTTGTTTGCTTCTTTTATTGTAGCCTTTTCAGGCAAGCCAAAAACCACTTTTTTCTATATTCTTTCAGGAAGTGTTTTAATATATGTTGCCAATTTAGTTCGGGTTGTTATTTTGGCTGCTGGGTTGTATCATTACCCATGGCGAAAAGATATTTTACACACCGTGATTTTTCCAGCTATTATTTACGGAATGGTGTTTTTGCTTTGGGTTTTTTGGGTCAATAGATTTGCTAACTTAAAAAAGCGGAAATGAAAAATTACTTAAAATTTTTGATTTTATTATTTTTAGTAGGACTACTGGTTCTTATTAGAGTTTTTGAAAATGACCTCTTTTACGATCCCTATTTATTATTCTTTCAAAATGATTATTTATATATAGATTCGCCACGAAGAGAGGTTTTCAAACTAACCATGTTTACATCTCTGCGATACTTGATGAACACATTAATATCATTAGCAATTTTGTTTGTTGTATTTAAAGACAAGAATATTATAAAATTCTCGGCTATTATTTACACGATTTCATTTGTTGGATTGATACTTTTGTTCTTATACTTTGTTACAGACCCTAAACGAGAACAGTACTACTTATTCTTTAACATTAGAAGGTTTTTAATTCAACCTATTATTTTGTTACTATTACTGCCAGCATTTTATTATAATAAATTAAAGCAATAACTGTTAACAATATTCTAAATCTGAATTTATTAGTCATCTTTTCATTAACTTTGTATTATGATTAAGCTTATTTTACATAAGGGTTTTTCTATTCTAATGTCACTTTTAGTATTAGTTTCCACTGTTTCTTTTACTATAGAAAAACATTTTTGTGGAGAAGTACTTGTTGATGTCGCTTTGTTTACTGAAGCGCAAAAATGTGGTATGGAAGCATTAGAAATGGAAATGGCTTCAATCACAAAAAAATCGTGTTGCAAGGATACTGTTGATATTTTTGAAGGTCAGGACGAGTTAAGTGTTAAAACATTTGACGATTTAGATTTTACTCAACAATTTTTTCTTGCAAATTTTACATTTTCTTATTTAAACTTATTTGAAGGATTACCAGAACAAGTAATTCCTTATAAAGATTATTCTCCTCCAAACTTGATTCGAGACATACAGGTCTTAGATCAGGTTTTTATCATTTGATTTTTTTAGTATTCAATTTCTGTTATTGATAGAAAAACGGATAGTTGTTGTATTGAACTCTCAATACAGATTACTCATATAAAAATTACTAAAAAATGAAACACACATATACAATTACTGGAATGACCTGTAACGGTTGTCGAAGTCACGTAGAAGAAACACTTTCTAAAGTGAAAGGTGTTTCAAAAGTAACCGTCGATTTAGAAAACGCAGAAGCTACTATCGAAATGGAATCACATATTCCAATAGAAACTTTTCAAGAAGCCTTAAAAAAGGATAGTGACAGATATAGTATTCATAATCAAGGTGAACATCATCAGCATCCAGAAAAAAATAAGAAAGAGCAACCCAAAGGAAAAGGCACAGGCACATTTTACTGTCCGATGCATTGCGAAGGCGATAAAACCTATGACGCACCAGGCGATTGCCCGGTTTGTGGGATGGATTTGGTGGAAGAACAAACTCTATCCACCACTTCAAAGGAACAATGGACCTGTCCTATGCATCCAGAAATTGTAAAGGACAAAGCAGGTTCGTGCCCTATTTGTGGGATGGATTTAGTGCCCATGCAACCCGAGCTTTCGGCAGAAGAAAAGACTTATAAAAAACTAGTAAAGAAGTTTTGGATAGCCATACTATTTACGGCCCCTATTTTCTTAATAGCTATGAGCGAAATGCTTGCTGACAATCCATTGTACAACATCATGCAGCAGCGTTATTGGA
>DATGBV010000234.1:0-2381 GCA_035312485.1 Flavobacteriaceae bacterium
GTTTAGGTTATATAACGCTTGGCCAGCAAAGCACAACGCTTTCTGGTGGTGAAGCACAACGCATTAAACTCGCCACAGAATTGAGTAAACGAGATACAGGAAACACGTTCTACATTTTAGATGAACCTACTACAGGCTTACATTTTGAAGATATAAGGGTTTTGATGTTGGTACTTAACAAATTGGCCGATAAAGGCAATACTGTACTCATTATTGAACATAATTTGGATGTTATCAAAATGGTTGATCATATTATTGACATTGGTTATGAAGGCGGAAAAAGTGGTGGAAAGATAATTGTAGAAGGTACTCCTGAAGAAATAATAAAACATAAAAAAAGTTATACAGCACAGTTCCTTAAAAAAGAATTAAATTAGCTGGTTACAAATTAATCAAATATGAGAAAAGAACAACATCCAAGAAGTTGGAATGAGATAAAAACCAATGATTCATGGGCAATTTTTAAAATTATGGGCGAATTTGTCAATGGTTTTGAAAAAATGAGTCAAATTGGACCTTGTGTTTCTATTTTTGGTTCAGCACGTATAAAGCCAAATGCAAAATATTATAAATTAGCAGAAAAAATTGCTAAAAGCATTGTTGAGGCAGGTTATGGTGTTATAACAGGAGGTGGACCAGGAATTATGGAAGCTGGTAATAAAGGAGCTCATTTAGGTGGAGGAACTTCAGTTGGACTTAATATAGAACTTCCTTTTGAGCAGCATGATAATCCGTACATTGATCCAGATAAGAGTTTGGATTTTGATTACTTTTTTGTGCGTAAAGTCATGTTTGTTAAATATTCTCAAGGCTTCGTTGTTATGCCAGGAGGTTTCGGTACCCTTGACGAGTTGTTTGAGGCAATAACCTTAATTCAAACCAATAAAATTGAAAAATTTCCAATAATTTTGGTTGGTACAGATTTCTGGAATGGTTTATTGGATTGGGTTAAAACAACGCTTTTAGATAAATTCCATAATATTAGCGCAAAAGACTTGAATTTAATCCATCTTGTGGATTCAGAAGTACAAGTTATTGAGATTTTAGACAGTTTCTATAAAGAATCAGGGTTTAGTCCTAATTTTTAATACTATCTGTTCTATTTTTTTCGTTCTATTCAAAAAAAAGCTAAAAAATCACTCTGTTATTTTAAAAATAATAAAACGGTTGATTTTATTATATTGCAACGCCGCCATGGATGTTAAACCTTTAAAGTTTGTTAAAATAAATTGAAAATTAATTTATTTACTTTTTTACTATTCAGTTTACTGAATGTTATGGTTTTTGGTCAAAATAGAATTGACCTTAAAGCATCTCTTGATGTTGAAAAAAAACAGTTTAAAATTTCACAAACCATAGAATATCAAAACACAACAAATGATGTTCTACAAACCATTTACCTAAACAACTGGAATGAAGCCTACTCTACAAAAAATACACCTTTAGCTAAACGCTTTGCCGAAGAGTACAAAACTGAATTTCACTTTGCAAAAAGTAACGACAGAGGTTTTACAGTCATTACTTCTATTATGCAAGATCAGGAGGAGTTAAAGTTTGAAGGCCTCTCTTCTCATCCAGACGTCATAAAAGTTGAATTAAAGTCTGCTTTGCATCCCAATGAGACCTATAAAATTAATTTGAACTATATTGTTCAAGTGCCAAATGATAAGTTTACCAACTATGGTGTATCTTCTTTTGGAGAATATAACTTAAGGTATTGGTACATAACTCCGGCTGTTTATAATGGCTCTTGGCAGTTTTACAGCAATAAGGATCTAGACGATTTATATATTCCAGATGCAGACGTAACCTTGAATCTTGATTTTCCCAACAATTATGTCATCACTACAGAGTTAGATGAAAGATTTCGTAATCAAAAAGATGGCAGAACAAATGTGTTTTTATATGGTAGAAGTAGGAATAGTAACAAACTGTTTTTACATAAAATACCAGATTTTAAATCCGTTAAAACCGATTATTTAACTATTGTCACAAATATTGAAGACAAAAGTTTGCCTCCAGTTGAAAAGGCTATGATTACCGATAGAGTGGTTCACTTTATCATAAAAAACCTTGGTGAATATCCTCATGAAAAATTACTCGTATCACAAATAGACTATAAGAAAGATCCTATTTATGGATTAAATCTTTTGCCAGATTTTATTCAACCTTTTCAAGATAATTTTCAATATGAAATAAAAATTTTAAAAACTGCTCTCCACAATTATTTAGAAAACACACTTTTTATAAACCCAAGAAAAGAGCAATGGTTAATTGATGGTTTGCAAACATATTTTATGATGAAATATGTTGAGGAAAATTATCCTAACATGAAAATTTTTGGAAAGTTATCCTATGTTTGGGGAGTTCGATCTATGCAT
>DATGBV010000235.1:0-2622 GCA_035312485.1 Flavobacteriaceae bacterium
ACTTTATTGGGATAATTATAAGTGAAAATATGATTTTTTAGTATAATAGATTAAAAAATGATCATTAATTCGACAAGAAAGCATTTTTATCAGATTATTCAATTCTATAAAATAAAAAAGCCTACTCCGTTAAAGAATAGGCTTTTAATTATTTTTTCAGTTTATTAATTTATCTTGAACTGAAATATTTCTGATGTCGAACTATTACCTTGACTGTCTTTTGTAATTACTATCCAGTAATAAGTGTTACCAGAAGTTACATTTACATCAATGTTGGAAGCCGATACTACTCCTTGACTTGTTGTAGGTGGATTATCAGTTCCAAATAAAACCTCATATTCAGCAATATCATCATCTACATCACTTCCATTCCACTCTAATAAAACGTTTGAAATATTAGAATCTAGTGCAGAACCCATATTTGGTGCTACTAATTCTGCTGGGAAAGGCGCATAGGATGTAACAGCTTCACCAGCATTGTAAAACTTCCAAGTGGAGCTTTGAGCTGTTTGCGTTCCAGAATTTCTAGAAATAACATACCAAGAGTATGGTGTGCCTTTTAGTAGTGTTATATCAACTTCAGATACATTGCTACTATGATTGCTAGTGCTTTGAGTTTCTAAATTCTTAAGTACTAATTGGTATGAATCTGTATTGTTTGAATCAGACCAATCAAAAGTAATGGTGCTTTCAGTAGTAGTTGCATTTGTGCCTTCAGTACATTCAGAGTTGTTTAAGGGAAATTCTAAAGTTGCTGCACTTGGAGGAGTTATTGGCATTGGATCAGGACTATCATCACCACCAGAACCACCACTACTGCAATTAATTATTGTAAATGCTATTGCAAACATTAATATTTTATTTAAGGTCTTCATTTTCATAATTATTTTATCACTTTGAAGCTAACGCTTTCAACATCGGTTATAACATTAAGGATATAAATACCTTTTGCAAATGGACTAAAATCCAATCGAATTATATTGTCTTTTGACTCTAGAGTGTTATTGTAAATTGCCTCACCTAAAATAGTATAAAGCAATACATGAGCACGTTTTAAGTCTGTATTTCCTAAATAGATTGAAAGCTTATTACTTGTAACAGGATTAGGAAAGACAGTCATATTAGAACCAAAGTAAATGGTTTTTTCAAAAATACCTTGGCAAGGTTTTTTGCCTTCAACTTTAAGGCTGTTATTACCAACTTTAAGATCAAGTGTCAAACTACTGTTTGTAGTTTCTATAACTTGATCATTAAAAGTAATGGTATAAGTTTCGCTTCCGCTTAAATCTAAAGAAACCCTACCTTCTGAATTTGAGACCCTTGATAATACAGAAAGATCTTCAGGTTCGTCAATAGTTGCATTAAAGCATATCTCGTAATCAGATTGACCATCTACGGTTATACAAACTTCATAATCAGCTGCCTCAAGATTATCCATTGTATAGCTATCTGTAAATGTATCAGAAACATTAACGCCATTTCCTGTGATAGTAATTGTGTAATTTAAACTTTCTTGAGCTGTTATTGCAATGCTTCCATTGTTACTGCTTCTGCAGGTTTCACTTGAAATTTGAAGTAAGAAATTATCAGATGGTAAAGTAAAAACAGGACAACCAGTAACATCTACAATAGCTCCTATTGGAGTTGCAGGACATAGATCATCAGAGTTGGGTACACCATCGCTGTCTAGATCGTTAGGATCTATAACAGGTTGTGTGCCATAAACTCTATATTCGCCTGGTTCCAATGAAATGGTAGATGATGAACTTGATACATCAAACGGAGTATTATTGTTTAATATATCATACCATGTTCCTGTAACTGAAAAAATAGGATTTATAGATTGTGTGGTGACATCAAAATTGGCAATAACTGTAACATCAAAATCACCTGAAATATCATTTAAATTGATCCGTTTTACAAGTCCATCTAGACTAAATGAAAAATCGGTTGTGTTAAATGTAGAAGGATATGTTGTTTTAAGCATGATCATTTTTGCAGTTAAATTGTACAAATCAAGCCTATCGGAATCGTTATCGTAACCTAATGTCCAAGCTACTGGTTTTTCATCCAATCTACATGAACCGTCATTAATATCATCTTCGCAGTTAATGCTTTTATCATAACCAAGTTCACCAAACTGCCAAAGCATTTTTGGTCCTGGAACACTATAAAAAATCACGGATGCAGCTTCTTGTCTGTCTAATGCAGTGCTTAAATCTTTTATGTCATAATCTCCATTTGAATTTCCATAGGCTATGTTTTTAACCATTAATCGTTCTTCATCATGGCTTTCCATATAGCCAACAACATGCGGATTGTTCCAACCTCTGTTTTGGTAGGAAAGCCAAGATACATCTGCACCTTCTGAATATCCCATCGTATTTTGGTTAAAACTATGATTTAAATTTCCCCAAAGCATAATACCATAGTTAGCTAACTCGGTCTCTTCACTGTTGTCTGATAAATGCTCGAAAATAACATAAGCTTCATTTCCTGGATCGTTGCCCCAAACATGATCTGCATAGGCTTTTAAATTTTCTATTCTATCTGCATCATAAGCACTTGCCCAATTGTCGCTTCCAGTGTAAATAGTATTTGAAAATCCTTTTGTAAAATCGA
>DATGBV010000236.1:0-9718 GCA_035312485.1 Flavobacteriaceae bacterium
GAGCTTATGGAGCGAACTGATTTTAAACTGAAATTAGATTTAGGCGCTATGTTTTTTTTCATGCTTGCAACCAAGTATGGAGCACTAGTCCCAAAATGATTGATACCAGCCTTATCAGAAAAAGCCCAAAGCGAATCAAAATTTGGATATGTTGGACTGCCATCGTATAAAACAATTGATGCTCCCATTAATAAAGCAGACTGAACAAAATTCCACATCATCCATCCTGTAGTGGAAAACCAAAAATAGCGTTCATCTTGATGCACATCGTTATGAAACGCCATGTACTTTAAATGCTCTAATAAAATACCACCATGGGAATGAACAATGGCTTTTGGCAATCCTGTAGTGCCCGAAGAATACAACACCCAAATAGGATGGTTAAAATCTACTGCTTCGAAGGTTAATTCATTATGACTAGATTCAAAAACTGTATTAATGTTTACAAAATTATCTGAAAAATTGCTTAGTGCTTTTGCATTTAAATAAGGATGTATGATCACTTTTTCTAACGAAGGTAAGGCCTCAACAATATCGTTTACGGTTTTTGTTTTATCATAAGGTTTTCCGTTGTAGTGATAGCCATCTACAGCAATTAAAACTTTAGGTTCAATTTGTGCAAATCTATCTACAACGCTTTCTGTACCAAAATCTGGTGAAGTGCTGGACCAAATTGCGCCTAACGAATTTACGGCCAAAAAAGAAATGGTTGCTTCAGGCACATTGGGTAAAAAGGCAACAACTCTATCACCTTTGGCAACACCCAGAGATTTTAAATAGTTGGCCAAAGCGGCCACTTTATGCTTTAAGTCTTGCCATGAAATCTCTAAATAATCTCCAGATTCGTTGCCAAAATATATTGCAGTTTTGTTAGCATTGTAATGTCTAAAAATATGCTCTGCATAATTTAATGTTGCACCATCAAACCAATTGCAATTTGGCATACCATTGTTTTCTAGAACATTTTTGTATGGACTGTGAGAAATCACTTTAAAGTATTTCCAGATACTTTCCCAGAATAATTCTATATGATCAACAGACCATTTCCAAAGACTTTGATAGGTTTCAAATTTAAGATTATAAGTTTGCTCTAACCATTTTTGATATTGGTATAAATGGCTATTGGTTTTAAATTGAATATTACCTTCCCAAAGTTTATTGTCTGACATTCTGAAAGTTGTTTTTTTGAGGTTTTCAAAGATAGTTATTTTGGAAGGCAACAGTTCTAAATCTTGATAAAATCTATTTTAATGATTATAATATTTCAACTCAAATTATTTCTAAATGTTAAAAAAATATGTATTTTATCGAATAAATTTACTTTTAGTCTGACATTTAAAAAATTTATTACATATTTACATCACCCAAATAAATTAAATATTATAACAGATTTTCCAAATCTACCATAAAATTTAACTTATGAATTTTGCCCCAAATCTACCTGAACCTACTTATAAATTAAACAGGATAGTTGCAAGTTTTGAAAACACAAAAAAGTTTTTAAAAAGCATTGCATATTTAACTAAAAAATTATTGATGCTATAACCCTTTTGGTATAGCATCAATTAATTTTTTTGTATAGTCTTTTTTAGGGTTGCTATAAATTTTGTCAGCATCACCTAATTCTTCAATTTTACCTTCATTCATGACCAATAGTTGATCTGACATATATTTTACAACAGCTAGATCGTGAGATATAAAAATATAGGTAAAATTATAGGTTTCTTTTAAAGTGTTCAGCAAGTTAAGTACTTGAGCTTGTACAGAAATATCTAAAGCTGATACAGACTCATCACAAATTATCAATTTAGGTTGTAATACTATAGTTCTGGCTATGCCGATACGTTGTCTTTGTCCACCAGAAAATTCATGAGGGTATCTATCATAAAAGCTTTCATCCAATCCAACCTTGTTTAAAATTTCTAAAACTTTTTCTTTTCTTTCAGAATTGGAAGAATACAAATTATGAACCTTCATAGGCTCCATAATGGCATTTCCTATTGAGATTCTTGGATTAAGTGAAGAATAAGGATCCTGAAAAATAATTTGAATGTCTTTTCTTAATGCTAAAAGCTCTTTTTTTGAAGCTTTAGTAATATCAACACCTTTATAAAATATGGTGCCAGAAGTTGCTTTATCAAGTTGAAGAATAGCATTACCAAGCGTAGATTTGCCACATCCAGATTCTCCCACAAGACCAAGGGTTTCTCCTTCAAACAACTTAAAACTTACATTATTTACAGCCTTAAAAGTTTCTGGTTTTGTAAACCATCCAGATTTTGAAATGTATTCTTTTTCTACATTGACAACCTCCAACAAAGGAGACTTATCATACAACTTTTCATGTCTTTTTTTTCGATTCTCAAACGTGATAATCTCTTCTGTAAAACCTCCACTCATATAATCTTGAATGGTTGGTAATGTTTTTAATCTTACATTTAAAGATGGGCGTGAATTAATTAGAGCTTTGGTGTAAGTATGTTTTGGGAATTTGAAAATGTTTAAAACTAAATTTTGTTCAACAATTTCTCCTTTGTACATAACTAGAACACGATCTGAAATTTCTGAAATCAAAGCGAGATCATGAGTTATAAAAATAACGCTCATATTGTTTTTAACCTGAAGCTCTTTAAGTAATAACACAATGTCTTTTTGTACTGTAACATCAAGAGCTGTTGTTGGCTCGTCTGCAATAAGAATATTTGGTTTGCAAGAAATAGCCATAGCAATCATGACACGTTGTTTTTGTCCTCCAGAAATTTCATGTGGATAAGCATCATATACTCTTTCTGGGTTTAGTAGTTTTACATTTTCAAAAAGCTGTATAACCTCTTTTCTGCTTTCTTGATTTGAAAGACTAGTATGCTGTAATAATATTTCCTGAACTTGTTTACCACATGTCATAGATGGATTTAAAGAACTCATAGGCTCTTGAAAAATCATAGCAATTTTACGGCCTCTTATTTGCTGAAATGCTTTAGGATTTAGTTTTGTTAAATCATGGTTTTCAAAATGAATTTCACCTTTTGTGATTTTTGAAATATTTTTTGGTAAAAGCCCCAGTATAGCTAAAGATGAAACAGATTTACCACTTCCAGATTCTCCAACAATACCTAATATTTCATTATTATTTAAATTATATGAAATGTCTTTTATCACTTCATTTTCTCCAAAAGAAATGCTTAAGTTTTTGACTTCTAAAATAGGTTTTGGGTTCATTTAAACATGAAGTATTTCATCATCGCTCAATAGATTATCATTACGTAAACGCAAAAATATCTGTGCTACAGCAATGGTGTCTTTTTCACAGTATCGAATGATTTTATCCATGTCATTTTCTTCATAATAAACACGGAAAACATCGCTGCCATCAATATCATCTTTTGGTGAAGGAATTCCCAAAACATTAGTAAGAAGTTTTAAGGATGTATAGGTTTTGTAATCACCAAACTTCCATAGTTCAAGAGTGTCTAGATGAGGTACTTCCCAAGGTTTTTTACCAAACAAATTAAGTTTATAAGGCAATTCAATATTATGAATTATCATTCGTCTTGCTATATATGGGAAGTCAAATTCTTTTCCGTTATGGGCACACAATAAATGTTTAGCTTGGCTAAAATGTGATATCAGAAGGTTTTTAAAATCCTTTAAAATCTTTATTTCATCCCCATAAAAAGAGGTTGTTCTAAACTGCCGAGAATTACCCTGAAAAGTAAAATACCCAACCGAAATACAAATAATTTTTCCAAATTCTGCCCAAATACCTGCACGCTCATAAAACTCTTCTGCTGAAAACTCATCTTTTCGCTGGTATTGGGATTTTAATTCCCAAAGTTCTTGTTTTGCTTTATCTAAATCGGAAAAATGTTGTACTTCCGGAACAGTTTCAATATCCAGAAATAATATATTTTCAAGGTTTAATTTCCTAATCATTTTATCAATTGATTTATTTCCTTGCTAACAGCAATGCACATTGTTTGCCAAAAATAGCAGAAATACCTGCAGCTATACCTCCAACAATTCCTGTTACTAACATTAAAAGATATGCATTTCCATTTAATGGAAGTAAAACAGCAATCTTTTTTGCTAAAATGAAATTGTTGCCACTACTTAATATATATGAATAAATAATCCAAAAAACTGCAATGGCTAAAAAAGGAACAAAAAACACAGATGAACGTTTAAGAGTAATAAATAAACCAGTAGCAAAAGATGCAACCATAATAGACCACCATGGTAAAAATTCCGACAATATTAAAGCAAGAAAAATTGTAAGTATAAAATTTAAAATATTCCTTTTCATTATTCAGGGATTAATGTTTGCGTTGAAATCATACTTTCTGTACTATTTACATCTTGTAAAAACAAGGCTTGAAAATATTCTCCGTCTGACCATTTGTCAATAAAATTATCATAATATTTACTGCCAGGGTTTCCAGATTGCCCTCCTGGATAAATTCCTAATGCTTTAGGCGGTGAAGACATTTCAACAATCATGCGCCAAGAGGGACCATGGTTTACGTCTGCTGCATTTACAGTATTTCTATCGCCGCCAATAGGAATGTTAAGTCTTGAAAATGCAGGTAAAGCTTGTAATAAATGCCCAACATAAGCTGCTTTATAATCTCCCCAAGTAAAGTCTCCATGTTCTGTTTTCCATTCTGTTAATTCTTTTGCAGCCTCCTTAAAGGTACTCAAGAATAAATCTTTTGAACTTTCTTTTTCAGGTGTTGAAACCACATCCATGAACTCGTCTTCAGGATAGTTTTTCAACATATAAATGGTTTGATATGTAAATGGATAGTCTAGAGCTATTTCTTTATCGTTAAATTCATCCCAAGTTAATGAGTATAATTTTTTCCACCATAAATCCCAAATACTTGGTGCCAATTGATCAGTCTCGCTGTAAAAATCCCAAGCTTTAATTATGTTTAAAATCTGTTGTTCTTCGCTGTTCAAAGATGATGTATCCATATGCTCAAACATATAAGGCAATAATTCTGAAGCCTTTTTATTGAAGTTGTTGTTTTGAAGGTCTTTAAAATCTTGTACGGTAAATTTTTCTTTAGACCTAAAAAAATCATTTATCACACGATTTCTATAAGCATCATAGCCATCATTGAACACATAAAAAGGATATAATGAATCGGTAGGATGCTGGTTTGAAGAACTCACAAAACCACGTTCTGGGTTTTTGGTATGCGCATTGAATTCTTTAGGAATGAAACTTTGCCAATCGTTTTTAGAATTATTGCCATCCATTAAAAACTTTCCTTGACCTTCCCACTTATTAGGGAATAAACCTTGTACCCAAAGCGCTATATTTCCATCTGTTGAAGCAAACACAAAATTTTGGGCTGGAGCTACCCAATGTTTAAGAGCTTCCAGATAGTCATCATAATTTTTTGCTGAATTCAAATTTAAAAGAGTACGCTGGTTGTTGCCACCAATATGACCTACCCATTTCATAGCATAACCTTCTTTTTGCCCATTTCCTTTAAAAGTGCGGTCATAACTCACGGGACCATGATGTGTATAAATAACCGAATCTAAATAACTTTCTTTTCCTTTAATCTTTATTTCTTCTACTCTTAAAGTTGTGTTTCTCCATTCGCCATTGTATTTGTATTGCGTTCTACTTTCATCTTTAAATTCAATTTTATACCAATCTTTAACATCACGTGTTGCGTTAGTTTCTCCCCATGCAACATGTGTGTTAAAACCCGAAATAATGCCTAAAGCCCCTGGAAGAGTAGCACCATACGAATTGTGTTCTGGTGTAGACAATTGCATAACAAACCAAATAGAAGGTAAATTAAGCCCAAGATGAGGGTCGTTGGCAAGAATTGGATTGCCTGAATATGATTTTTCTGGTCCAACTGCCCAATTGTTACTTCCATTGTCTGGATCAGGTTTTTCCATAGTTTCTGCAATGGAATTGTGAGGTAACTCACTTTCAGGAATTTCAGTTTGAGCAACGTCTATAAAACTCCAATCTGTATCTGTTGGAATTACAGGCTCATTAAAATCAAAGAAATCAGGGTATAATAAATCAAACCGATCTTTTCCAAATTCACGTAATGCGTTTGTGTATTCCAAATCTGAATCTCCACCACAAAGCATATCTGTCATATACATAAGCAACAATGCAGTTTTGTGAACAGACCAAAGTTCTGGTTTATAATCGAGCAATTTATATTCAATAGGCAGATCTTTTAATTCCAAACTCTCAATATAACTATTAATGCCATCACTATATACTTGCAAAAATTCTAAAATTTCAGGATCGTCTTTCATCTTTTCTAAAGCATTTTCTGCACCAAAACCCATACCTTTTCTGCGTTGGGCTCTATCATAGTTCAAGGCTTTTTCACCAATAATTTCAGATAAACGTCCAGCAGCAGCATGAGTTTGAAATTCCATTTGCCACAATCTGTGTTTTGCAGTAATGTATCCTTGAGCTTTATATAAATCTAAATCGTTCTGGGCAAAAATATGTGGTATCAGTTGCTCATCATAATGCACAATTACCTTTTCTTTAAGTCCGTCAATTTCAATATTGCCAGCTATAGACTCATCATGTTCATTTTGCCAAATACCTTGAGTTGGGCTTAAAAATTTTCCAATAGGAGGAATTGAGCCAAGCTTAGTGTCAAAAAAATAAAAAGCTAACAAAGTAAACAGAAGAGATGCTACAAATTTGAAGTAGTTCATTAATAAAAGGTTTATTTTACAGAAATTAAATATAAAAAAATTAACAACGCATAAGTTCCATTTTTTTAAGTAATAGGATTTACTTAAAAAAATTGGACAAAGTTTATACAATGTCTTTATTGTTCCTTACTAAAAAAGTGATTGTTGCTTATATGGACTTTCGTGGTCTAGCAACCATTGTTTTCTATGTAGACCTCCAGCATAACCAGTCAGGCTACCATCTGTACCAATTACTCTGTGGCAGGGCACAACAACCCAAAGAGGGTTTTTGCCATTAGCGTTTGCAACAGCTCGAATAGCTTTCACATCTCCAAGACGTTTTGATAGATCAAGATAAGAGATTGTTTTTCCGTAAGGGATTTTAAGCAATTCTGTCCAAACAGTTTTTTGGAAATTAGTTCCTTCTGGATTTAATTTGAGGTCAAACTGTTTCCTTTTGCCATCAAAATATTCCTGCAATTGTATAACACAGTCTTCAAGCTCTAAAGGAATAATATCTGTAGCTTTTTCTTCTGTATTTAGAACAGTAATAGAAGAAACACCATCAATATTTCCAACAATTTTACAATACCCTATAGGCGTTTTAATGATACATGTTTCCATTATTCTTGACTGTTATCAGTATCCAGGATGCCTAATTTTTTTGCTCGTTCTTCCCAATTTCGTCTAGCCTGTAGCTGTAAATCTGAAACATTATCGCTTTCATCCATAATTTCCAAACCAAGTAACGTTTCAATAACATCTTCCATAGTTACTAAACCACTAACAGTACCATACTCGTCAACTACTAAAGCCATATGGTTTCTAGTCTCTACAAGCTGCTCAAAAAGATTTGGGATGGCCATGCTTCTATCTACTATGATGATTGGGCGTTTTAGTTCGGATAATTTTTTTGAGCCATTATCTAAAGCCATTTCTTTAAAGACTTCATCTTTTAAAACCAAGCCTTTAATATCATCTTCATTATCTACATACACAGGAATTCTTGAAAACCGAAGGTTTAGATTTTTATTGAAAAACTCTTCTACTGTTGTGTTTTCATTTTCAGTTTTCATGACAGTTCTTGGCGTCATAATATTTTTTGCCCTAATCTCTTTAAAGGTCAAAAGGTTCTTAATAACCTTGCTTTCCGATTCGTGAAACACACCTTCTTCATGAGCCATATCTGCCATCACAAGAAAACCTTCCCGACTTAAAACACTACCATGTTGTCCTTTACCACCAATTAATTTTGTAGTAAGTTGCAATAACCAGATTATACCAGTCCATTGTAATGGAAAAATTAAAATTTTTAATGCCGTTGTTGTAAAGTTTGCCAATTGTTTCCAGTAGGTTGCGCCTATGGTTTTTGGGATAATTTCTGAAGCAACCAGAATTAAAATGGTCATAATTGAAGAGACTACACCAACCATGAGGTCTTCGGTAAATTGTACTCCAAAAACACTTTTGGTTTGAGAACCAAAGGATTCGGCATAAGTAACTTTCGCTTGAACACCAACGAGTATTGCACCAACTGTATGTGCTATGGTGTTTAATGTAAGAATTGCAATTAATGGACGATCTACATCTTTTTTTAGTTTTTCTAATTCTAAAGCAAAAGGTTTGCCTTCTTGCTTCTTTACATTAAGAAATGTTGGAGTAACACTCAATAAGACCGCTTCTAAAATTGAACACAAAAACGAAAAGAAAATGGAAATAAATCCATAGAATAAAAGCAAGCTCATATAGGATAATTCTGAAAAGCCTAATTTACGAAATCAATTTCACAATTTCTTTAGAAAAATATGAAGCTATAATATCTGCACCAGCACGTTTAAAAGCCATAGTGCTTTCCATCATAATTTGATCATGGTCTAACCAACCTTTTTCTGCGGCAGCTTTAATCATGGCATACTCTCCAGACACTTGATAAACAGCAACTGGAACATTAAATTCATTTTTTATATCTCGGACAATATCCAAATAAGCTAAGCCTGGTTTTACCATCACAATATCGGCACCTTCATCAATGTCCATTTCTGTTTCACGAAGTGCCTCAATGCGATTGGCATAATCCATTTGATAGGTTTTTTTATCCTTTGGAATATCTTTTGCATCTACAGGAGCTGAATCTAAAGCATCTCGAAAAGGTCCATAAAACCCAGACGCATATTTTGCAGAATAGCTCATAATACCAGTATCAATAAAACCTTCATCTTCTAATGCTTCACGAATGGAAAGGATTCTGCCATCCATCATATCACTTGGTGCAACAAAATTGGTTCCAGCTTTTGCATGTGAAACACTCATTTCAGCTAAAACATCTACAGTTTTATCATTTACAATTTTTCCGTTTTCTACAATCCCATCATGACCATAAGAAGAATAAGGATCAAGTGCAACATCTGTCATTACCAACATATCTGGACAAGCATTTTTTACGGTTTTAATGGCGCGTTGCATCAAACCGTTTGGGTTTAAGGCTTCAGTACCTTTATTGTCTTTTAAATTTTCAGGAACTTTCACAAAAAGTAAAACAGCTTTTAATCCTAATTTCCACAATTCTTTCACTTCTTTTTCAAGTAAGTCTAAACTCAACCTAAAGTAATTGGGCATTGAAGCTATTTCTTCTTTTACACCTTTGCCTTCAACTACAAAAAGAGGGACTAAAAAATCGTTTGGTGTGATAATGGTTTCACGAACTAAAGCACGTACAGCCTCATTGCTTCTTAATCTTCTATTTCGTCTTAAAGGATACATGGTTTAAAGTTATAAATTAAAAGTTGAATCTAAACCCAATCCACAGGGTTTTGTAATACATGAATGAGCTTTTCTTCTTCGCTTCCAACTTCTGGGTTATGGTTATAAACCCATTGTACATGTGCTGGCAAACTCATTAAAATACTTTCAATTCTTCCATTGGTTTTAAGCCCAAAAAGGGTGCCCTTATCATGGATTAAATTGAATTCTACATATCTTCCACGTCTAATTTCTTGCCAATTTCGTTGAGCTTGAGTGTATGGCA
>DATGBV010000237.1:0-9112 GCA_035312485.1 Flavobacteriaceae bacterium
ATCCATAAAAAAAGGATCAACTTTTACTTTTATTTCTGGACCTTCATCATTTTCTGCATATTCTGCACTGCTACCCATTATAAAAATACCTCCAGGAATATAAGACATGCCTTTAGGAGGTTTTATGTTTATGACAGCATTATCTATTTTGAGTTTCCTTTCGGATTGTTTACAACCAAATAAAACTAATAATATGATTAAATATTTATAAGTTCTAAAAATCATTTAAGCATTAATTAATTTTTTAAAATATTGTTTTTGTTTTTTGAGTTAGTTTTTCACAATTAAGCTTACCACTCATTTATTCTATTAGAATCAAGCTTAATAAAAATAAAAAGTAAAATTGTGAAACCCCAAAGACCAGAACCTCCATAACTAAAAAAAGGTAATGGGATCCCAACTGTAGGTATTAAACCCATAACCATCCCAACATTAATCATAAAATGAATGAACAAAATAGAAGCTACAGAATAACCGTACACTCTACTAAATTGTGATTTCTGAAGTTCAGCTAGCCTTAAAACACGTAATAGCAACAAAACAAATAATATTACCACAGCTGTACTACCTATAAAACCCCATTCTTCACCAACAGTACTAAAGATATAATCTGTGTGCTGTTCTGGCACAAACTTTCCTGTAGTTCGTGTACCTTCTAAAAACCCTTTCCCAGTAAATCCACCAGAGCTAATAGCTTTTTCAGATTCATAGAGATTATAAAGAATGTCACGACGCATTTGTTCAATTTTTACCGGATCCTTTTCCAATCTTAACCAAAGACTTATTCTATCTTGTTGGTGTGGCTTTAAAATATTACTGTAAAAAAACTGTACACCAAACGAAATCACTGCACAACCTATTATTACTAGTAATGGTTGTAAAATGGAATGTCTTTTTTTTCTTAAAAAATGAAATAACAAAATAATTATTGTTGCTATAACAGTCGTTATAATTGGATTCATCTTTAATGATAAAACTGAAAGCAATATTAAAAGTACTCCGACAATTAGATATATTCTAGGCAGCCCTTCTCTATACAGAACAAAAAAGAAGGATGCATAAACAATGGTACTTCCAGCATCATTCTGAAGTAAAATTAAAACTGCAGGTATAAAAATTATTATGAATATTTTAATCTGGTCACTAAACCTCTTTATATCAGTATTTAAATCGCTAATATATTTGGCTACCGCCAAAGCTGTGGCAGCCTTGGCAAACTCACTTGGTTGCAAGGTCATGCCTCCAAAGGCATACCAAGATGTGGCTCCATTAACATTCTTTCCAAACACAAATAGCCCAACCAACGAAAGCATTGAGACTAAATAAATAATACTTGAGAACCGTTCGTAAAATTTAGCATCAATTGCTAAAATAAGAACAATAAGAAATAACGTTAGTAAAATAAAAACAAGCTGTTTGCCATAGGGTTGTGAAAAATTAAAATAGTCAACCGTTTCTCCAACATGTGAAGCAGATAAGATATTAAGCCACCCGAAACCAACCAATAGCAAAAAAATAATGATTGTAGTCCAATCAAATTTAAAATGCTTGTGTGTTTCTCTTAACATTAATTATTGGTTAATTTTAAATGGTTCTCCAGAATATGGTTTAAGATATTCTTCTTCAAGACTTTTTTCTAAAACAAGTTTTTCCATTTGTTTCAACGTAACTTCTCCTTTGATATATTTTTCAATCATCAAACTAGCTATTCTACCAGCCCAACGGGCTCCATAATATCCATTTTCTACAAATACTGCAATAGCAATTTTAGGATCGTCTTTAGGGGCAAAAGCAATAAAAATTGAATGGTCTGTAAGCTGTGTTCTTACTCCATCTATTTTAGTGAAATTTTCTGCTGTTCCCGTTTTACCACAAATTTCAATTCCAGGAACTTGCAAAAACCAAGCTGTACCTTTATTATAAACATCATAAAGGCCTTGAACAACAGGCTCAAAGTGACGTTTATCTATACTTGTGTGTTTTGGTGTTGTGTAATTTTCATCGATGGTTTGACCCTCAATATTTTTAATAATATGTGGTGTGTAATAAAACCCTCTGTTAGCAATTGCTCCTGTAACGTTAGCCAATTGAATTGGTGTTACTAACACTTCACCTTGCCCAATAGCATTAGATATTATTGTTGTTGAGCCCCATTTAAAGTCAGGATACCATTTGTCGTAATATGCACCATCAGGAATATTTCCTTTTTTGCCTATTGGAAGATCATATCCCAAGAAATCTCCTAAACCAAAACTTTTTATATGTTCGCTCCAAATATCCATAGAATGACCTGCGTCATCATATAAATCAATAGTTTTTCTAAAAGCATTTGCAAAATAAGAATTACATGATTTTGCAATTCCTAAATTCAGGTCTCTTCTTCCTCCACCGCAATGGCAGCCCATTGTACCTCTCCTACCATAACGATAAACTCCAGTACAAGTTACAGTTGTTTCAGGAGTTATAGCACCTTCCTCTAAAGCAGTTAATGCTATTAATGCTTTAAAAGGGGAACCAGGTTCATGCATACGTAACAAGCCCTTGTCAATTAATGGTAAATGAATAGAATCATTATGCAGTTTTGTATAATTTCTAGAACGTTGTCTTCCGACCAACAGATTTGGATTATAGGATGGGGCAGAAACTAAAGAAAGTATTTCTCCTGTACTTGGTTCTATAGCCACAATACCTCCTTTTTTGTTTTGCATTAACAATTCTCCATAGGCTTGTAATTCTGCATCAATGGTAATCGTTATGTCTTTGCCTTGTTGAGGTATTGTATCATAAACACCATCCTTATAAGGCCCAATATCTCTATTAAATCTGTCTTTTTGTATGAACTTTATTCCCTTAACACCTCTTAAATCTTTCTCATAAGATAGCTCCACGCCTTGTTTACCAATTAAATCACCCATTTTATAATATGGATTTTCTTTAATTTGACTTTGATTTACTTCGGCAATAAATCCTAAAACATTGGCGCCTATTGTTGTTTGATAATCTCTTAATGAACGCTTTTGAATATAAAACCCTTCGAATTTTCGCATTTTTTCTTGAAGAACTGCATAATCTTCTTTAGACAGATGGGAAATAAAAACCGATGGTAATCTTGGTGAATAATGGTACGCTTTTCTGTAAATTTCTTTGAACTTTTCTTTGTCAATTTTTAATAACGAGCAAAATTCTAAAGTATCTAAAGGCTTGACCTCACGAGGTATTACCATAACATCATAAGAAGGTTGATTGGCCACCAAAAGTTTTCCGTTTCTGTCATAAACAAAACCTCTTTTAGGATAATCAAAAACTTTTCTTATAGCATTGTCTTCATACAAATCATGAGATGGAGAGCTATACACTTGTAAGTAGAATAATCTTGAAACAAATGTTAGTCCAACAACTATAATAACAATGAATAATAAAAATTGTCTCATTTAGAATTTTTACTAAAAATAATGCTTACTAAAACACATAATAAAATAGTGAATGCACTTGAAAACAACGTTTTTTGAAGTGTTAAAATTATTTTTGAAAAGTTAAAAATTTCAAGCGAGAATAAAATAAGATGATGTATTAATGTAAGAATCGCGATATACATGGTCTTGGCTCCAAGATCTACATTGCTAAACTTTATAGCTTGGTGCTCATATATCATCCCAAAGCAAAACTTCAAAACTACAGGTCTTATATAAGCTATTGTAACACAAGCAGCAGCGTGTACTCCTCCTGAATCTGAAAACAAATCGATTGTTAAACCAATAAGAAAACCTAAAAAAATAAATAAGGTTCTGCTATTTTTTATGGGAAATAAAATAACGAACAAAATATACAAATACGGATTTACATAACCCAAAAAATTAATATGGTTTAAGATTAATATTTGAACAAAGACCAAAATTAAAAACCGAATAATATTTGTAGAAATAATACTATTCATTTACTGCATTTAATAGGTTGTTTATTTCTTCAGCATCTTTATTTTCTATGACATAAACATGCTCTATATTGGTCATATCGTTAAATAGTTCAACATCTATTTCATAATAATTTTCAGCTCTATCCAATTTGAAATCTTGGATAAAACCAATAGGAATGCCTTTTGGAAAAATAGCGGAACGTCCCGATGTTATAATAGTATCTCCCTTTTGCAAAGGAGCTATTTTCGGCACATCTATGAGTTGTATCAAATTTGAAGATTTTCCATTCCATGTTAATGTCCCAAAATGGTTTGTTTTTTTAATTTGAGCACTTAATTGAATGTTTGTATTAAGTATTGAAATTACAGTAGCGTACCTTTTACTTACATTATCTACAATACCAATTATACCTTTAGAATTAATAACGCCTAAATCTTGAGACAGACTGTCCCTTTTTCCCTTGTCTATTAATAAAACATTATTAGACAGTGAATAACTGTTTTTAATGATCTTGGCTGTTGTAAATTTATACGGAATTCCAAATCTACTACTATCTGATACAAATGTTGAAGTAGAGTCTTCGCCAGTATAGATCAATGTTTTTAACCTCGAATTTTCTTCCGCCAATATTTCATTTTGTCGTTTTAAATTAAAATACTGGCTGATATTATTAGCCGATTTGTATATACTTCCGCTTAAAAAATTTGCTGAATTAACAAACTTACTTTTATGGTAAGAGTGTGATTGAATGGTTAAAGTTAATGAAATGGTAAACAGCAAGAAAAACAACAAAAACGTTTTGTTTCTAATTATAAAGTTTACTATTTGTTGCATAGCTTACTACCTATTTTATCAATACACTTTTGTATTTAGGTAAATTCTTTAATGTAATTCCGGTACCGCGAACTACAGCTCTTAATGGATCTTCTGCAATATATACTGGCAAGTCTGTTTTTTGAGATAAACGCTTGTCTAGACCTCTTAACATAGAACCTCCTCCAGCTAAATAAATTCCTGTATTATATATATCTGCTGCCAATTCTGGAGGTGTTTGTGATAAAGTTTCCATAACTGCATCTTCAATACGAAGAATAGATTTATCTAAAGCTTTAGCTATTTCTCTAAATGAAATTTGTACTTGTTTTGGTTTTCCCGTTAATAAATCTCTTCCTTGTACACTCATGTCTTCAGGCGGAAGTTCCAAATCTTCTGTGGCTGCACCTATTTGAATTTTTATTTTTTCAGCAGTACGTTCCCCTACGTAAAGGTTATGTTGAGTACGCATGTAATAAATAATGTCATTAGTAAAGACATCTCCAGCAATTTTTACGGATTTGTCACAAACAATGCCTCCCAATGCAATAACAGCAATTTCGGTTGTTCCTCCACCAATATCTACTATCATATTACCTTTAGGCTGCATAATATCTACACCAATACCAATAGCAGCAGCCATAGGTTCATGTATTAAATAGACTTCTTTACCATTTACTCTTTCAGCACTTTCTTTTACTGCTCGCATTTCCACTTCTGTAATTCCTGAAGGAATACAAATGACCATTCTTAAAGCAGGAGTGAATAATCTATTTTTTAATGCTGGAATGTTTTTAATGAACATACTTATCATTTGTTCTGAAGCATCAAAATCAGCAATAACACCATCCTTTAAAGGCCTAATGGTTTTTATGTTTTCATGGGTTTTACCTTGCATTAAACTAGCTTCTTTTCCAACATGGGTTATCTTACCAGTTGTTCTATCTCTGGCAACTATTGAAGGACTATCTACAACTACCTTGTCGTTGTGGATAATAAGTGTGTTGGCTGTTCCTAAATCTATTGCAATTTCTTCGGTCAGGAAGTCAAAAAATCCCATATGCTATAAGTAAATATTTTGAGGTTAAAAAAACTATATCTTGTAAATGTAATAAAATTAATGCTTAAAATGACGTGTTCCAGTAAATACCATTGCAACATTATTTTCGTTGCAATAATCTATGCTTAATTGGTCTTTAATAGAACCTCCAGGTTGAATTATTGCTGTAACACCAACCTTATTTGCAATCTCTACACAGTCTGGGAATGGAAAAAAAGCATCACTCGCCATTACTGCTCCCTCAAGTTCAAAATTAAAGGACTTTGCTTTATGTATTGCTTGATTTAACGCATCAACACGACTTGTTTGCCCTGTTCCACTTGCACATAATTGTTTGTTCTTTGCCAAAACTATGGTATTTGATTTGGTATGCTTACATATTTTTGAAGCAAACATTAAGTCTTCTAACTCACTATTATTAGGTTTATTGTTTGTAGAATAAGTTATATCTTCAACTGAATCTGTAATATAATCTTTGTCTTGTACCAATACTCCATTCAAACAGGTTCTTATAGAAGTTTTAGGTAATTCAACATCGTTTAAAATTAAAATTATTCTGTTTTTTTTGCCTTTCAAAACTTCTAGTGCTTCAGGAGTATACGAAGGTGCAATCACGACTTCGCAAAACAATTTATGAATTTCTTCAGCAGTTGCTTTATCTATTTCAGAATTACTAATTAGAATACCTCCAAAAGCAGATACAGGATCACCTGCAAGCGCATCAACATAAGCTTGTTTAATAGTATCTCTTTGCGCCAAACCACAAGCATTATTATGTTTTAATATTGCAAATGTTGGAGCATCATTTTTAAACTCGTTCATCAAATTTACAGCAGCATCAACATCAAGTAAATTGTTATAGCTTAATTCCTTGCCATGAAGTTTAGTAAACATTTCGTCAAAATTTCCATAAAAAATGCCTTTTTGATGAGGATTTTCTCCATAGCGTAGAACTTTTCCATTCACCTCACTTATTTTAAGAGCTGCAACTTCTTCATTTCTATTAAAATAATTATAAATAGCAGTGTCATAATGAGACGAAATATTAAATGCTTTTGTTGCAAATTGTTTTCTATCCGATTCTGAAAGTGTACCACTCTTTTCTGTAATACGATTTAGAAAATCTGAATAATCATCAACAGAAGCCACACAAACAACGTCAGCATAATTCTTTGCAGCAGCCCGAATTAGTGAGATACCTCCAATATCAATTTTTTCAATAATGTCTTGTTCGCTTGCACCTGAAGCCACAGTTTTTTCAAAGGGATATAAATCTACAATAACAGCGTCAATCTGTGGGATTTCAAATTCAGCAAGTTCCGCAATATCAGTATCTACGTTCTGTCTGTTTAAAATTCCTCCAAAAACTTTTGGATGCAACGTTTTTACACGTCCTCCTAATATTGAAGGATAAGAAGTGACATCTTCAACTGGTACAACACCAATCCCCAAATCATTAATAAACTCTTGTGTTCCGCCTGTTGAGTAAATGGTAACATTAAGTTCATTAAGTTTTTTTACAATAGGCGCTAAACCTTCTTTATTGAATACCGAAATTAGAGCTGATTTGATTGTTTTGCTGTTGTCCATTTAACTTTAATTAAATAGATTTTCCTTTTTTGGAAAACCAAAGTTTTACATCACTTTTTTTGAATGAGAAATTGATTGAAATTATTTGATTGCAAAAGTAATTATTTAATGCAAAATTTTATGGTCTTTAGACTATTTTGTTTAGACTATTTTGTAACGAATGTTTTCTAAAAACGTCATACATTTATATTAAATACAAAATAAGCCTTAAAAACAGCATGCTAGTTTATTTGCGACTTTTTAAAGAGAGTTTTTCTTTTGCATTAAATGCATTAAGAAACAATAAATTACGTACGTTTTTATCTCTTCTGGGTGTAACAGTTGGTGTCTTTTCTATTATTGCAATTCTTGCCGCTGTTGATTCTTTGGACCAAAGTATTAAAGGTCAATTGGATGGAATAGACAAGAATGTCATGTATCTAACAAGAATTTCTTTCGGACCAACTGATGTTCCGAACTGGAAAAGAGAAAGCTTTCCTCAAACAGATTATGATGATTTTGAGTTTGTTAAGAAAAATGTTGGAGATGTTGAAGCTTGCGCATATGCAATTATAGTAGGTCCAGAAACCATAAAATATGAAGATAAAGTTCTGTCTAATGTTAATATTACGCCTGTTTCAAATGAAGTTTACGAAATAGATAATTTAAAAATCCATAAAGGCAGGTTTTACAATGAGAGAGAATCTGATACTGGTGCGCCTGTAGTGGTTTTAGGATATAATTTAGCAGAAAATTTGTTTGAAAACGAAGAACCTATTGGAAAAGTAATCCGCATCTATGGGAGAAAACTTACGGTTGTAGGTGTACTTACCAAGTTTGGAGGAATCAATTTTGATTCACCAGATGAAAAAGGTTTTGTTCCTGTCAATTTTGTTAGACGGTTTATGAATACTGCATCAAAAAATATAATGACAATAATTATCATAAAACCAAAAACAGGAGTTGATGTCAATGCTTTTGAAAATGTATTGAGAGAGAAATTTAGAAATTACAGAGGCTTGAAACCTGATGAAATAGATAACTTTTTCATTCTTAAACTGTCAGGACAAATTGAATTTATAAATGCCATAATTGGGTTCTTAAATACAGTTGGTTGGGTTATTAGTGGTTTTTCACTGCTGGTTGGTGGGTTTGGTATTGCCAATATTATGTTTGTTAGTGTTAAAGAGCGCACTAATTTGATAGGAATTCAAAAATCTTTAGGAGCAAAAAACCGTTTTATTTTATTTCAGTTTCTATTTGAGGCCATCATTCTTGCCTTTATAGGTGGCTTGATTGGTTTGTTTTTGGTATGGTTAGTCATCTTATTAGGAAATCAACTCACAGAAGACTTTGAATTTATTTTATCATTTAGTAATATTCTTTTAGCCTTTACCTTGTCAACAATTATAGGATTGGTTTCTGGTATAATTCCAGCTATTTCTGCCTCAAAACTTGATCCTGTTGAAGCTATAAGAGCTGGAGGGTAAAAGTTTACGAAAGTATATTAGAAACCAATGAGCATACATGTTCTAAAAAATGCTCATCTTCTTTGGTAAATGGGTCTGGAGTGTTTGAATCTACATCTATCTGACCAATATTTTCACCATTTACAAAGATTGGAATTACTATTTCTGCTTTTACAGTAATGCTACACGCTATATAATTGTCTTGCGCAGTAACATCTGGTACTACAAAGTTTTTATTACTTACAGCAACTTGTCCACAAATACCTTTCCCAAATGGTATTATTGTA
>DATGBV010000238.1:0-5146 GCA_035312485.1 Flavobacteriaceae bacterium
GTCCATGTTTTTAATATCTAAACGCATATTAATCATATGCTTTTTAAACCCTGCTTTTTCATAAGCTTTAATAGCAGGAAGGTTGTCATCATAAACATCTAGTCTAATTTCAAATATATTCTTTTCTTTACACCATTTTAAAAGAGCATCAATGATAAGTTTATTATATCCATTTCCTCTATGGCTTTCTGGTACAAACATGAAACCAAGGTAACCTTGTTTTTGGTGTTTTAAATAATGTCTGTCAGGTTTAATTTTAGCGTAACCTGAAGCAACTATCTCTTTGCTAATCTCTACAACATACACTACAGATTGATTGCTAATGATTAAATCTGGAATGCTATAATAACTAATTTTTTCTTCCTTGATAGTTGGATCCATAGGACGTTCTGCCTCTATAACTCCTTGCTCAAATTCCAAAAGGATTTGAACGTCATTTAATGTTGCTTTTCTAACTATAGCTTTCATAGACTAAAAAAATGATTACAACAAGTTAATAAAATTTGTATGATGATATTTAGGTTTTTAAATCTAAAATTGAGTTTTGTCCAAAGTTAAAATCAATTCGTCGAAAAAATCTTGTAAATCAATTTATTCTTTAGATATTTATTGTAGTTAATTGATTAATAGCTCTAAATCCAAATAACTAAAAACTTAACATATACCATGGCTCTAGAAATTGTAAATCTAGGAGATACGTTTGAAATCAAGGGCTCTCTAAACAAATCAAACGTTCAAAAATTTAAATCGCATTTCGAAAATATTTTTAACCAAACGAGTAGGCTAGTCATAAACATTGATGAATTATCTAGCATTGATAATTATGGGGTTTTGGCATTTGAAGATTTGTACAAAGAATCTTTAGAAAAGGATAAAAAGTTATTTATTACAGGCTATGGATGCCGTGAAATGTATGAACATTTAAAAGCAATGAAAGTTGCTTAATTAAAAATTAAGATTTACTCCTCTAAATCTATTGAACAGTGACTTAAATGAAATATTTGGGTCAAAATATTAACCTAATTATTATGTATAATGGAATTGACAATTAAAAACAATCACAATTATTTTGAAATTAAAGGAATATTGGTAAAATACAATGTTAATTTGTTTCAAAAAAAATTCCAGGATATTTTTGATGAGAGGAATAGCTTAACCTTAAATATAACTGGCTTAAATAGAATAGATAGTTTTGGGATTAATGCTATTGCAAAAATTCACAACGAAGCCATTTCAAAACAAAAGCGATTCTCAATCATTGGTTTAGGAAACAATGAATTATTTAATCATTTTAAAACCATTGAAACTGTAGAAAATTTAGAAAATGTCGTGGCAATTTTATAAAGCCTTTTGTTGGTGCTTAAAAAAAGCATCAGCTTGTAACTGCATTAACTCTCTTGCTTTTTTTCGTTTGTAATTATAAAGTTCTTCTTCTTCGGCAATATCATTATAAATTTTGTTGTTTATAGACATGTCAGTTTGTAATAGGATATTCCGTTCGTTTACTTTTTGTTCTACCCAAGTTTGAATAGCAGTTTCCTGATCTTCTAATTTAAAATCGTACTCACCTTTTGGAGATAATAATTTAGCAAAGATAGGAGAGGTTTCAATAGCTAAAAACAAAAGGAAAATAAAGAAGGATGGCAACCAGGGAAGTGACCCTAATGCATTAACACGAGCCATTAAACCATCAAAACTATCAATAATTGGTTGAGAATTGACTACTTGAGATTCATACTCGTTTTTAAGTGATGCAATTTGAGTTTCAGCCGAAGCTATCTTTACTTTGTTTTCCTCTTTTAATTGTTGTAATTCAGACAACATTGCGTCATGCTTTTCTCTTTTTTCCTTATACACAGGACCTTTACCTAAAAGCATTGTACCTTCACGGCCTTCAGCTTCAGCAATATAGGTATCATATAAAGTATTTACTTCTGTTTCTTTAGTATCAATTTGTTGTTGTAGTGATTTTATATTGTTATTCAACTCTTCAATTGAAGGATTATATTGCTGTGCTATTTGATCTTTATTGGCAAGAGTCAGATTATTTTTTTGTTCTAAAAGGACTTGATTAATTTCCTTTTCAAATATTTTTAATTCTAACGGTTTAGAAATTACAATAGCAATAATTACGGCTAGAAAAATTCTCGGAGTTGCTTGGATAAGCTCATCTATAACACTATTTCTTTTTTTAATTGTTGAAACAATATATCTGTCAAGATTAAAAATAAGTAGACCCCAAACAAATCCAAAAAAAATAGACGCTAAAAGGTTGTCAAATACAGTGTAGAGAGCATAGCTAGAAGCAATAAACGCCATAACAGCTGTAAAGAAAACTGTGGCACCAATGCCTGCATATTTATTTTGTTCGCCTTTTGAACAGTTCTCCAGAATATCTGTATCAGAACCTGAACAGATTATAAAAAATTGTTTTAACATAACATGCTTGTTTTGATTGATTGTTTATTAGAACGTAAAAACCTTTAAAATGTTACAAAACAGAACAGATAAAGTGCTATAACTGTTCAATATATTAGAAATAATGAAACAATATAAAGGCTAAAACTTTATTCTTTTGATTATTGCTTATAATAGTTTTTTCTAGAACGAAAGCTTTCAATAATTACAGTTGCCAAAATTAATGAGCCTCCAATAAATGTATTAAATTCCGGAATTTCATTTAGAAACACGTACGCCATTGTAATACCTAGAACGGGCTGAAGACTCTTTATAATACTTGCTGCACTGACGGAAAAGTATTTTAAGCAGTGAATAAATAATGTATGTCCAATGGCTGTAGTAAATAAAGCCAGTAAAATAACATATGGGAATTGAGTCTTAATATTGCTTGTATCCATTACAAGTAAAAACGGAAGTAAAACAACACTTAAAATTAATATTTGTTGTGTCATGAGTATTGTACCATTATATCTCACAACCTGACCTTTCAGGATTAGATTACGTAATGCATAACAAAAAGCTGAAAATACACCTAATAAAATTCCTCTTACTTGAGAACTTTGAAAGTCGAATTCTGGAGCTAAAATATAAATACCCAAAATTACCATTATACCAAGAATTATATGCATGAAATCTAATTTGGTTTTATAAAAAATAGGTTCTAAAAAAACAGTAATTATTGGAAAAGTAAAGATAGACAACATACCTAATGCTACATTAGAGAGTTTCAATGCATAGAAATATGTTATCCAATGTGTGCCAAGAAATATTGAACTTAACAGAATTCTATAAATATCTTTTTTAGAGCTTACTTTTAGATTATATTTTCTATACCTACAAAATAAATACAGAAATAGTGAACCTAACAAACATCTCCACCAAATAGTAACAGGTGTTGGCAAATCTATATACCTTCCTAAAACACCGGAAGTGCTAATAAATGCAGTTGAAAGTAAAAGTTGAAGTAGGTGATTGTTATATTGGTTTTTCATTTTAATGGAATGCCCCAAATTTATTTAGACAATTCCGTAAAATACTTATAAAACCAAGGAATAGTTTCAATACCTTTTAAGTAATTCCAGATTCCGAAATGCTCATTAGGCGAATGAATAGCATCACTATCTAGACCAAATCCCATTAAAATGGTTTTGCTTTTTAGTTCTTGCTCAAATAATGAAACAATTGGAATACTACCTCCGCTACGTTGAGGTATTGGTGTTTTACCAAATGTTTCTTCATAGGCTTTGCTTGCAGCCCGATAGCCAACACTATCAATTGGTGTTACATAACCTTGACCACCATGATGAGGTTTTACTTTTACTCTAACACCTTTTGGTGCAATGCTTTCAAAATGTGTTTTGAACAATTGTGTGATTTCTTTCCAGTCTTGATGTGGAACAAGACGCATTGATATTTTGGCATAAGCCTTACTGGCAATTACAGTTTTTGCACCTTCACCAGTATATCCTCCCCAAATACCATTCACATCTAGCGTTGGTCTAATTGAATTTCTTTCGTTAGTAGTGTAACCTGTCTCTCCATAAACGGCTTCAATGTCTAAAGACTTTTTATAATTATCTAAATTGAAAGGTGCCTTTGCCATTTCTGTCCTTTCTTCTTTTGAAAGTTCTTCAACTTTATCATAAAAGCATGGAATGGTAATATGATTATTTTCATCGTGTAGAGATGCTATCATTTTGGTTAAGATATTAATAGGATTTGCAACTGCTCCTCCATACAAACCAGAATGCAAATCTCTATTTGGTCCAGTTACTTCAACTTCAACATAACTTAAACCACGTAAACCTGTAGTTATTGATGGTGTGTCTTTTGATATCATTCCTGTGTCTGAAATTAAAATGACATCGTTCTTAAGTTTTTCTCTATTTTCTTTAACAAAATCAGCAAGACTTTCGCTGCCAACTTCTTCTTCGCCTTCAACCATAAATTTCACATTACATGGTAGCTGATTTGTAGAGACCATAAATTCCAAAGCTTTAACATGCATATACATTTGTCCTTTATCATCACAAGAACCACGTGCATAAATGGCGCCTTCAGGATGCAATTCAGTATTTTTAATAACAGGTTCAAAAGGAGGTGAGTTCCACAAATCTAAAGGGTCTGGTGGCTGTACGTCATAGTGACCATAAACCAAGACCGTTGGTAATTCCTTGTCAATTATTCTTTCGCCAAAAACAATAGGATAACCTTTAGTTTCACAAATTTGAACTAAATCACAACCAGCTTTTTCTAATTGAATTTTGACAGCTTCGGCTGTTTTTAAAACATCATTTTTATAGGCTGAATCTGCACTTATAGACGGTATTTTTAACAATTCTATAAGTTCTTCAATAAATCTATTTTTGTTTTCTTGAACGTAGGATTTTATGTTTTTCATTGAGAAAGTTTATGTTATTTTCAAAAGTATGAAAAAAGAACGTTTTTTAGTTAGAGAAGTTTGGAATATAAAAATCTTGCTTATATTTGCAGTCCTTTTGCGGGCGTGGTGGAATTGGTAGACACGCTAGACTTAGGATCTAGTGCCGCGAGGTGTGAGAGTTCGAGTCTCTCCGCCCGCACAAAAGCTTCTCAAATTATGAGAGGCTTTTTTTATGGCTTCGACTATTCAAAAATTATTCTATCTTTAATAATTACTAACTAACTAAATTATGAAAAACAAAAT
>DATGBV010000239.1:0-2484 GCA_035312485.1 Flavobacteriaceae bacterium
GCTCTTTTGTCTTTCAAACCTCACAACTAAGTATAACCTTTTATAAATCCAAGGTTACACCTTACAAAATATACCTATCAAACAAAACCTAAGAAAAACCTCACACAAAGATAATGTTCAAATTTAAAAAGTACTAGCACAAAAAGAATAAACAACGAAAAACCCCGTGCTAGATATTACAAAAGTACACCAAAAACTTGAACACTAAAATCTTCAAACTTGGATGTAGTTTCTTCAATGAAAATCAGAAGTTTGATGAAGTTTTTCTTTGATGAATTTAGGAACTTGGTTTGAAGGTATAAATAACACAAATTTCGGTTCTCTCTTTTAAATCAAATGGTTCTCTCTTTTTTTCTTAGCTTTGATTTTTCTCAAAAATAGTTAGGCTTTTGAATGCTTGAATGTAAGTGGCTTTTTGAGAAATATGATTGAATTTAATGAACTTTGAGACTTATAAACTTTTAAAGAACTTTAGAGAGAATGGAGTAGAGAGAAGAGATGTAGGACTTGTTGTTAATTGTATTGTATGTATTATGAATTTTGGCTTGGAATGCTCATGTATTTATAGTGGAGAGGTGAGCCAAAAATTCCAAAAATTGCTTCTCCTTGGCCGTGTGATTTGAGGTGTATAACACCTTTGATTGCTTCTTGTTTTGGCTAGAAATCATGCTTGATTGATTAATTGATTATGCTTCCTTGTTGACATGATCTTGATTGATTGTAATTGGTTTGCAAAATCTTCAAAAATGCCCTTGTTTGAACCGTCCACCTTGGTTGATGATGTGGATGATAATTTGCTTTGTCATCCTCTTTAATCTTATGGCATGTAATTTGAATTGTTTCCATACTTCAAAGGATGATCAAAATATTTTGATTTTGAATTTGAATAATATGGTTGTCATCAAAATATCCTTGATCATGCTTAGCTTGCATAATTTGAAATCATTCCATACATGAGAGTAATCAAATATTCCTTGGGTGTATGACATATTGACTTACTTCTTAATGCAAAGTGAATATTTGATTAAGTATAAAATTTCAAAATAATCTTCAAAAAATGTTTCATATGGCCGGTTATTTTAGATTAAAATTAGGAGATAATTTGCTCTTGTTTTTCAAAGTATTGTTGTCATATTTTGACTTTAGAAAATATATGAACATTTGAAAAATAATAAAGATGATATATATATGTATAGAACCGTCCATAATTAATATTTAACATAAAACTATATTCTTGTGAGTTAAATAAATTGATCATAAGGATTAAACATTTTATGAGTGTGACCAATTTAATTTTAGAAAATAGTTTAAATATTAATTGATTAAATTAAAATAGATAAATTAAATATTCCTTTTGCACTTAAGAAATTTGGTCAATATAACATTATTTAGGAATATTTGACTAACTTTGAACCTTGCAAAACATGTTAGTAATAAAACATAATATATGTGCTTTGGTATACATATATGTAGGTTAGTCCATAATAATAACATTAATAATAAACAAATAAATTACTAAATAAAATTAAACACAATTTTACTTGAATTTTAATGTACATAAACTTTTGTCTTTTATCATACATATCAAGTCCTTGAGATTCAACAATCTCCCCCTTGATGGAAGACAAAATTTTATGTGCATTTGAGATTTAAAAAAAAATTATTCGAATTAAAAGAAATGCGAAATTAAAAAAAAACTTTTCTCCCCTTTTTATTGTTATTAAAAAATGCACTTTTTCTCCCCCTTTTTGTCTTACATCAAGACAAATATTTAAAAAAAAATGGAGAGGGCCGAAAAGAGAAAGAAAAAAAATGTGGATCATGTAAATATATTAAGCCAAATAAGTGCGAAATTCTCATTAATATGAAATAAAGAAATTTATTACAATGATCATACTATGGATCATTTTGACAAGAACAAGAAAAAAAAGATTACATCTACTTAGAGATTGATATTAAAGAATTTATGGAAAAGTAGACGAATCTTGTTTTGAAAATCCACCGATTCACTATCGACGTGTTGGAGTTGGCGAACAAATACGTCGTCGACAAAGTGTAAGTTTTTCGGATCGACTCCATGGTTCGGGAAATCTGGAACATGAACTGGAGATGGAAAGTCGAAGTCGGGTAGGTCCGGTGGAGATGGAGATCGCTTCCTTTTGAGTATGAATTTGGAAGAAGAAGCATGAGAGTTTTGAGAAATTGGAGTTGGTTTATTTTGTGTTGGAGAAATAGCTTTCTTGCTTTTACCACTTAATTTTTGCCTTTTAGAATCCATGGCAAGAGAAAGACAAAACAAAAAAAAATTGGATTGAAGTGGTAGAGGGGGGAATGCCGTGAGATAGGATGAGGGAGATGGGGGTTTGGAATTGCTCTTTAAATAGGCAAAAATGGAGGAAGAAGAATGGAAAGAAAATCTCATAGAAAAAATATGGAAAGTATAAGATGTACATGAGATTTTTGGAGGGAGAGAAAAAAAAATTA
>DATGBV010000240.1:0-4537 GCA_035312485.1 Flavobacteriaceae bacterium
AACTTGTAAATTTTTTGGATGGCTTCATAATTTGTGGCATCACAACCAATTCCCCATACAGTGTCTGTTGGATAAAGAATGAGTCCACCTTGTTTTAAAATATTAAAAGCATTTGTTACTTCGTTTTGCATTACAATATTGATGTGATAGTAGCGGCAAAAATAAGAAAAGTTGTAATATTGCCGTATGAAAAGTGTTTTTAATAAAGCGTTTAATACAAGTCAAGATGAAATAAAAAGTTTTATTAAAAACTTTGATTCTGGTGGAGAGGTTTTTGGGAATCAAAAAAGGAATACGATTAAGCTCTTTAAGTTTAATGGGATAGTAATAAATATTAAATCTTTTAAAATTCCTAACTTCATTAATCAGGTAGTTTATCGGTTTTTTAGAAAAAGTAAAGCTCAACGTTCATTTGAATTTGCTACAAAACTTCTTGAGTTAGGTATTGGTACACCACAACCCATTGCTTATTTTGAAAGCAATAATCTTCTTCTATATAAAAAGAGTTTTTATGTAAGTGAACATTTAGATTGTGATTTAACCTATAGGGAACTTATTCATGATTTTGATTATCCAGATTATGAAAACATTTTAAGAGCTTTTACAAGATTTACTTATAAACTACACAAAAAAGGAATCAATTTTCTGGATCATTCGCCAGGAAATACTTTAATAAAAAAATCAGACAATGGATATCAATTCTTTTTAGTTGATTTAAATAGAATGAAGTTTGGGCACATGTCATTTCATGAAAGAATGAAAAATTTTGCCAGACTTACTAAATATGAAAGTATGGTGAAAGTTATGAGTGATGAATATTCAAAAGTTTCTGGAGAAAACTATTCTAAAGTTTTTGATACCATGTGGTATTACACGCTAAACTTCAGGAAGAAACATGTAGGTAAACAGCAACTTAAAAAAACTTTATTTTTTTGGAGAGGCAGAAATTAATTTTTCTAATTCTTTAAACCGGTATTTTACACCATAAGCATTTAATTTACAGATTGTATATCCTGCTTTTCCATCAAGAAAACCAAGCCTAAAAACGTAATTGTAAAGAAATTTGTATTTAGGCTTTATATAGAAATCAATCCAAGTTGGTTTTTTTCCTTGTTTGAATAACTCTTTGGCTTTCAATTTAGCGTAATGTTCTGTTTTTTGTTTGTAACTTTCATTATTACTAAAGGAATAATGCAGCATAGCATTGGATAAGGTTTTTGATTTTCCATTTACCACTAACTCTTCATGTACTGTTTTATCCTGTTTGTATTGAGCAAAATCTTTTTTGAATAGTCTATAAATATAATCGGTTTGTAATCCGCTAAACCTTATTATTTTATCTTGGAATATAAACTTTCTTGGAAATTTAAAGGCTACAAAATCTGAAGGGTTATTTACTATTTGCAAAACCTCTGAACGTAATTCTTTAGGAATTCGTTCGTCTGCATCTATAAATAAAATCCATAGATTAGAAGCTTGTTGAATTGCAAAATTTCGTTGATCTGAAAAATTTTTAAAATCACGCTGAATTACTTTCACATGATTGAGTTTTTTAAGTTTAGATAAAGTTTCGTCAGTGCTAAATGAATCAACCACAATAATTTCATCAACAAAAGATATGTTTTTAACAACATCGTCAATGTGCTGTTCTTCGTTACAGGTAATGATTAATCCAGAAATTTTAGAATTTTCCAAAGTTGTAAGGTTCATCAGTATTTTCAGTAGGTAAAAATAACTATTTTTACAGCAATGAACATGTTTAAAGCATCAGTTATTATTAGCACGTATAACCAACCTGTTTGGTTGCAAAAAGTTTTGTGGAGTTATGAGGTACAGACCATAACTGATTTTGAAATTATTATTGCTGATGATGGCTCTACAATAGAAACAAAACAAGTAATAGATGAGTTTATTGAAACGTCCAAACTATCAATAATACATGTTTGGCAAGAGGACGAAGGGTTCAGAAAAACCATGATTCTAAATAAGGCTATTTTACAGTCTTCATCAGATTATTTAATTTTTACCGATGGTGATTGTATTGCTCGCAATGATTTTGTTGCTACACATTTAAGATTAAGGAAAGCCAAATGCTTTTTATCTGGCGGATATTTTAAATTGTCCCAAACCATTTCTGGAATCATTACCAAAGAAGATATCAGATTACAACATTGCTTTAAATCTCAATGGCTGCTAAAACGTGGTTTAACCAAATCATTTAAGATGAATAAACTAACTTCTTTTGGGTTTAAAGCTTGGTTTTTAAACGCATTCACACCAACAAAAGCAACATTTGATGGTATGAATGTTTCTGGTTGGAAACAAGATATTTTGGATGTGAATGGGTTTGATGAGCGAATGGAATATGGAGGAGAAGACAGAGAATTAGGTGAGCGACTAATGAATAATGGTATCAGATTCATTCAAGCCAGATATAGTGTTATTTGTTTGCATCTATTTCATGAAAGACCTTATGCAAATAAAAGTAAAATTGATGAAAACAAACATTTAAGAAAAATTACAAAACAATTAAAATCAAAATACACCCAACACGGAATTTATAAATAGTTACTTCTTCGTTTTTGTATATGCTTTATTGTAACTCTTTAGGGTAAAATAGTTTAATTTTTTTCTGATTTTAAATTTTCTAATTAAGTTAAGAGGTTTGGGTTTCAGATGGCTTTTATCTTTATGTAAAAAATCTAATGTTGCATCAATTATTCTTTTGCTAGATTTGCCATCTTTAAATGGATGCAGCTGGTTAACATAAGCTTTTATATAGTTTAGCAAGCTTTCAGGATAAGTAAGAGCTTTATCAAATGCAGTTTCAATCATTTTAGCATCTTTTATATTCAGTAAATAATCATGCTCAATTGTATGATTAAAACTAACTACTGGTTTTATCTGGAGCAGAAATTCTTGTATGGCAGATGTTGTGTCGGCAAATATGATATCTGCTTGTTTAAATAATGGAATTAAATTTGTGGTATCATAAAATGTAAAGTATTCACCGCTTAAGGATTTCCATTTATTTACAATTTCGATAGGAATTTTAGGATGTAACACCATATTAAAATGATACTTACCTGTTTTAGACAACCTTTCAATTTCTTGAAAAACAGCATTATTATAAGCTAAACTCAATTTTTCTGTAAAAGTAGAAGCAATAAATATAACAGGTAAAGGATTTTTTGGTTTTGCTTCTAAAGGGAATAATGGGTCTACTTTGCTCCATCCTGTTTCTATAACTTCAAAAAACTTCTTCTTTTGTGCCAATTTGCTAAAAGGGACAGTAGTGCTTGGTCCATGAGTACAGTATAAATCAAAGAAACCTCTAATTGTAAAATGTTTAAATTCATTTATTCTTGTAGGTCGTTTTTCTGCATTAAAACCATGAAAAATTTGCACTTTAACAGCGTTTATAAAATCTGGGACATTATCTGTTGCTGTTAAAATGATATCAGGGCTATACTTTAAAACATCTTCAATTTTATCTAGAACATTATCTTTTGTTTGTAATGCTTGTTTACCGTCATCAGTATCGCTAAACCATTCTATCTCATATCCTCTTTTAAGAATTTCTTTTTCAAGCGGATTGCCAATAGGTAATGCGTAACTATATGAAATGTAAATTAAAAAACGATACATTATATGAAATGCTAATAAGTATATTTAAAGGTTTGTATATCTTCCCAAAACCATTTGTCAACAATTGATTTGGTTTCATCGTCATAAAAATCATGGTAATTTGCTTTTTTTGTAGAGTTTAAATGTGGCAAGTTATTATCAATTCCTAAATAATCAGCAACCTCTTTAAATTCTTCATTCAAATTTTCAAAACGAATAACTTTATCAATTTTGATGTTATCTTCTTTATCCTTTAACCAATCAACTTGTGGAATATACATTTGTGGTCTTTTACTAAAATAGAAAGGGTCATTATCTTCAAACACTTTCTTTACCCATTCATTAAACGATAAAGGGTTCTCTTTCATTTTTGATTTATTAGTTTTAGTCCGAAATTTATATTGAGAAACAACTCTATCCCAAGGATTCCTTACCACAGTGAACTTATAAGTGTTGTCCCATTTTTTTTGCCCAATATATTTAATGATATCCTTTGCAGTAAGGTGTTTTCGGAAAGATTTCCCAATAATGCTAATAATGCTTGTACCTCCAGTTTTATTAATATGAATAAAAATAAAGTTCTGATTGGCACCATGCCTAATTGGAGAGTTAAAAAACAAACCAATATGGTTTTTAATATTTTCTACGAACTGAATTTTCATATATTCATTTTGTACTAAACAGCAACATCATATTCTCTTAAGGCATTATTAAGAGAAGTTTTTTTATCTGTGCTTTCCTTTCTTTTTCCAATAATCAAAGCACAAGGAACGTTAAATTTACCTGCAGAAAATTCTTTGGTATAGCTACCCGGAATGACAACAGAACGTGCTGGAACGATACCTTTCATTTCTTTGGGTTCATTGCCAGTAACATCAATAATCTTTGTTGACGCAGTTAATACAACATT
>DATGBV010000241.1:0-3019 GCA_035312485.1 Flavobacteriaceae bacterium
CAATTTTTTCTAATTTTTATATTCGGAGTTTTTTCAATGTTATCATCTAGTGCTCAACAGACCTTAATTAAAGGAAGTGTAAAACAAGCTGTTTCTTTTGAACCCATTTCTGATGTTACAATTACAATTGAAGAAACTCAATTAACAACTCTAACCAATGAACAAGGTGAGTTTGAATTTTCCTCTAATGTGCCTTTAGGAGAGCAGGTTTTAAGAATTTCAAAAGATGGATACACCACAAAAAGATATCCTATTGTAGTAAACGAGGGTCAAACGGTTAATATTACCGATATGACGCTTGAAATAGATATAGTTGAATCTGCCGATTTGTTTACTATTTCACTTTCTGACGATGAGCTTTATGATGACACCAGTGGTTTAGAGAATATTTCCGGCTTGTTACAGTCGTCTCAAGATGTTTTTCAACGTACTGCAGCTTTCGAATTTAGCTCGTCTTTTTTTAGAGTTAGAGGGTTAGATTCAGAAAATGGTTCCGTTTTAATAAATGGAATTGAAATGAACAAACTGTATAATGGTAGACCACAATGGAGTGATTGGGGAGGCTTAAATGATGTATTACGTAATCAAGAATTAACCACAGGATTACAGCCATCGAGTTACAATTTCGGTGGTATATTAGGAACCACAAATATGAATGTTAGAGCTTCTCAATATAGAGAAGGTGGCCGCATTACGTACTCTTCTTCAAACAGAAGTTATACAAACCGCCTAATGGGAAGTTACTCATCTGGATTAATAGATGGTGGTTGGGCTTTTTCATTTATGGTGTCAAGACGTTGGGGAAAAGAAGGCTACCAAGATGCAACTTTATATGACTCCAATTCGTTTTTTGCTTCTGTAGAAAAAAAATTAGGTGAAAACCATAGTCTAAATTTCACATCAATTTATACACCAAATAGAAGAGGAAAGTCGTCGCCTAATACACAAGAGGTTTATGATTTAAAAGATATAAAGTATAATGAATATTGGGGCTGGCTTGATGGAGAAAAGAAAAATTCTCGTATTAAAGAAATTGAAGAACCTATAATCATGCTAAACCATTATTGGGATATTAGTAGCAAAACATTGCTAAACACTAATGTAGCCTATCAATTTGGTAAGATTGGCAATAGTCGTTTGGATTATGCCGGAGGTGGTAATCCAAGTCCTGCATATTATCAAAAATTACCAAGTTACTTTTTAGGAGATCCAGATGGGCCAAATTATGATGGTGCATACCAAGCAGAACAAGAATTTATCAACAATGGGCAGATAGATTGGGAACGAATTTTTGACGCCAACATAACCAACAATATTAATGGAGACTATGCAGCTTATGCGCTATATGAAGACAGAAATGATGATACACAACTTACTATAAATTCAATTTTAAGTACAGAAGTGAACGATAATATATTAATTAATGCTTCTGTCAATTATAGAAAATTAGAATCTGAAAATTTTGGTGAGATTTTAGATTTATTTGGTAGTACAACGGGATATTTAAATGTAGATTCGTTTGATAATTTCCAGTACGATTATAGAAACCCAGATCAGGTTTTAACCAAAGGAGGTAAATACAGATACAATTATAACCTATACGCAGATATTATTTCTGGGTATGCACAAGCACAGTTTAAATATAATTTTATCGACTTTTATTTAGCGGGAAATATAACAAATACTAAATACCAAAGAGAAGGACTATTTCAAAATGAAGCCAATGTAGAATTTGACGACCAAGGAAATATCATAAATGACAATTCCTATGGAAAAGGTGAAGAACTCACATTTAGTGGTTTTGGAGCTAAAGCTGGAGCAACGTTTAAGATTACTGGAAAACACTTAATAGATATAAATGCTGGATATTTAAGTAAAGCACCATCTTTAAGAAATACCTATACAAATTCACGCTCTAATCAAGATTATGTTGGAGTAAGTAATGGGCAAAATGTTTCGGAAACTAGTGGTATTACAGAAGAGAAAATAACATCTGCTGATATTAGCTACATTTTTAGATCTCCAATTGTTAAAGCCAAATTAACTGGTTATTATACAAAGATTGAAGATGCCAATGAAATCTCATTTTATTATGCCGATGGCCTTAGCGGTTATGGTTCATCAGAACTTGGCAATGAAGAAGAAACTTTTGTTCAAACAAATGATTTTATTTCTGAAACTTTACAAGGAATTGATAAAAAGCATATAGGTGTAGAATTGGGCATTGAAGCTCAAGTTACACCTACTATTAAATTAAAAGGAGTGGCTTCTATAGGGCAATACACCTATGACAACAATCCTAATTTATATGTATCGTCTGATGCAATTACAATTCCATATGGAAAATCTAACCTAAAGGATTATAAAATTGCTGGAGGACCTCAAAGAGCTTATTCTGCAGGATTTGAATATCGTGACCCAGATTATTGGTGGTTTGGAGCAACAGTAAACTATTTCTCAAATACATATGTAGATGTAAGCCCATTAACAAGAACGCGTAATTTTTATTTAGATTCAGATGGATTACCATTTAATGATTACGATCCAGACATTGCAAGAGAGTTACTCAAGCAAGAAGAATTTGATGATTATTTTACAGTCAACCTTATTGGTGGAAAATCTTGGAAAATAAATGATTACTATATTGGGCTATTTGCTAGTGTTAATAATTTACTGGATGAAGTTTACAAAACAGGTGGATTTGAACAAGGCAGAAATGCAAACTATAGAGAGTTAAGGGATGATGCAAATAACCCAAAACGTGTATTTGGACCAAAATATTGGTATGCAAGAGGCGCAACTTATTTTGTAAACCTTAACTTTAGATTTTAAAAGAAAAAGAAAAAGAAAAAGAAAAATTAATTAAAATATTATTTTACAGATTATGAAAGCAAATAAATTTTTAACATTAATAGTTACTATAGCAACAAGCTTTGCTATAGTGTCTTGTGTACAAGATGATGATTATACAATACCTACTAGTTTAGGAAACGAGGAAAATGCTGGGTTGGCTCGAATC
>DATGBV010000242.1:0-2727 GCA_035312485.1 Flavobacteriaceae bacterium
ACCTAATGACAATGGTGTTACATCTAAAAGAAGAACATCTTTTACATCACCTGTTAAAACACCACCTTGAATACCGGCACCAACTGCTACAACCTCATCAGGGTTTACTCCTTTACTTGGTTTCTTTCCGAAGAATTTTTCAACTGCTTCCTGAACCGCAGGAATACGTGTAGAACCACCAACTAAAATAATTTCGTCTATATCATTTTTTGAAAGGCCTGCAGCCTTTAAAGCAGTTTCACAAGGTGCAATTGTACGTTTTACTAAATCGTCAATTAATTGCTCAAACTTTGCTTTTGTTAAAGTTCTAACCAAGTGTTTTGGACCACTAGCGGTTGCTGTGATATATGGTAAATTGATTTCTGTCTGTGCAGATGAAGACAATTCTATCTTGGCTTTTTCAGCAGCTTCTTTTAATCGTTGCAAAGACATAGGATCTTCTCTTAAATCCATACCTTCATCTTTCTTAAATTCGTCTGCCAACCAATTGATGATTTTTTCATCAACATCGTCACCACCTAAATGTGTATCACCATCTGTAGATAGTACCTCAAATACGCCATCTCCTAACTCAAGAATAGACACATCGTGTGTACCACCACCAAAATCGAATACTACAATCTTTTGGTCTTTTCCTTTTTTATCCAATCCATAAGCCAATGCTGCTGCAGTTGGTTCGTTAATTATTCTGCGAACTTTTAAACCAGCAATCTCACCAGCTTCTTTTGTAGCTTGACGTTGACTATCGTTAAAGTAAGCAGGAACAGTAATAACTGCTTCGCTTACTGTTGCTCCCAAATAATCTTCAGCGGTTTTCTTCATCTTTTGAAGTACCATTGCCGACAATTCTTGAGGTGTATACAAACGTCCCTCGATATCTACACGAGGCGTATCGTTATCGCCTTTAACTACTTTATATGGTACGCGTTCTGCTTCTTTTTTAGATTCAGAATATTTATTACCCATAAAACGCTTAATAGAATAAACTGTTTTTGTTGGGTTTGTAACTGCTTGACGTTTTGCTGGATCACCAACTTTAATTTCTCCACCTTCTACAAAAGCAATTACAGATGGTGTTGTACGCTTACCTTCTGCATTAGGTATTACAACGGGCTCATTACCTTCCATAACCGAAACGCAAGAGTTTGTTGTTCCTAAATCGATTCCAATAATTTTACTCATAATATATTCTTTACTGTGTTGAATTTTAATTTTATACACGATAAAGTAGTCAATCATTGTGCCAACAGGAAAATAGCCTTAAAAATGACAGCAAAATTATATAGTATTGTTAAAATTGTGACAGGATGTCATAAAAAAGACTTAAAGGAATTTCAATTTGAATCTTAATGGTTTAACAACTTTCCATCCCATTATAAGCATTGTCATGAAGAAAACTTTAACAGTAACTACTTAATTTACTACTTTTACAATCTATCAAACTTCAATTAATATATGACTATAGCTAAAAAAGAATATAAAAGGATTACGGTTAAAACATTGGTGGACATGAAAACCAATGGTGAAAAAATATCTATGCTTACAGCTTATGATTACACCATGGCAAAAATTGTAGATGGTGCTGGCATTGATGTTATTCTGGTTGGAGATTCTGCGAGTAACGTTATGGCAGGTCATGAAACTACCTTGCCAATTACACTAGACCAAATGATATACCACGCATCTTCTGTAATTCGTGGCATTGACCGTTCTTTGGTTGTTGTTGATATTCCCTTTGGGAGTTACCAAAGTGACCCAAAAGAAGCACTTCGTTCAGCTATTAGAATAATGAAAGAAAGCGGTGCCCATGCTGTAAAAATGGAAGGTGGTAAAGAAATTAAAGAATCTATAAAGCGTATTTTAAACGCAGGAATTCCTGTAATGGGACATTTAGGATTAACACCACAATCTATCTATAAATTTGGCACATATACTGTTAGAGCAAAAGATGAAGAAGAGGCCGAAAAATTAAAAGAAGATGCACAAATGCTTGAGCGCGCAGGTTGTTTTGCCATTGTACTGGAAAAGATACCTGCGAAATTGGCCAAAGAAGTTGCTGAAAGTGTGAGCATACCAATCATAGGTATTGGCGCAGGAAATGGTGTTGATGGGCAAGTATTGGTTTCACATGATATGTTAGGTATGACACATGAATTCAATCCGCGTTTTTTAAGACGATATATGAACTTATATGAAGATATGAATAATGCTATATCTCAATATGTAAGTGATGTTAAGAATCTTAAATTTCCTAATGATAGTGAGCAATATTAAGTCTTCAGTAAGCAGTATGCAGTATGCAGTAAGCAGTAAGCAGTAAGCAGTAAGCAGTAAGCAGTAAGCAAAAATATTATTCGTGTATTAGTGGCAGAAAAAACGCTTTCAACTAAAAATAATCTCATCGTTCTTTGCGAAGATAACCACATCATCATTGTAAATAAACGTGCAGGTGATATTGTACAAGGTGATAAGACCGGTGACAAACCTTTAAGTGATGTTGTTAAAGACTATATTAAAGACAAATACAACAAACCTGGAAATGTGTATTTAGGAACTGTTCACAGATTGGATAGACCAACTACAGGCCTTGTTATCTTTGCCAAAACCTCTAAAGCTTTATCAAGGTTGAATAAAATGTTGGTTGATAAAGACATTTCTAAAACCTATTGGGCTATTGTTAAAAATAAACCAGAAAAAGAACAGGATACATTAATTCACTGGCTAAAA
>DATGBV010000243.1:0-30150 GCA_035312485.1 Flavobacteriaceae bacterium
GTGATGTGGGATGGTTGGGTAGATATTGAAAATTATAGAAGCCATATTTTAGGACATTGGAACTATACAGAAGATGTTGTGAAAAACATTTATGTTGTATCATCAGCCGATAAGGTTGAACTTTTTGTAAACGGAAAATCGAAAGGTTTTGGCAACCAAAGTAAACGTTTTTTGTTCACTTTTGAAAATATTCAATGGGAAGCTGGAACCATAAGGGCGATTAGCTATGATTCAAATGGAAAAACAGTTAGTGAAGACGAAAAATCAACCGCAGGAAAGCCTTTCCAAATTAAGTTAACACCTTACGCCAATCCCAATGGTTTTTTTGCCAATGGTGCCGATATCGCTTTGGTAGATGTTGAGGTAGTGGACAGACAAGGTAACAGATGCCCAATAAATAATAGCCTAATTAAATTTTCTTTAACAGGAAATGCTACTTGGCTAGGAGGTATTGCTAAAGGACCAGATGACAACTATATTCTTTCTAAAGAATTACCAGTTGAAAATGGAATTAACAGAGTTATGATTCGCTCTGGATTTAATGCCGATAAAATCAATCTAACGGCAAAATCCAAAGGGTTGAAATCGGCAACAATCGTTTTTAATACCATTCCTTTTGAATTTATCAACGGATTATCTACGCAATTGCCTAATGATCATATGCCGTCATTTTTAGATAGAGGTCCAACTCCCAAGACACCTTCATATACCATTAAAAGAAATCCCGTTTTTATAAGTCATGCTACAGCTTTATCAAATCAAGAAACCGTCTATAACAGTTATGATGATAATGAGCTGACCGAATGGGCAAACGATGGACGAATAAAAACAGGTAAAATTACCTATACTTTGGCAAAACCCTCTGTGGTAAATGAATGTGTGGTTAAATTTACTGGTTGGAGGAGAAAAACCTACCCAATTCGTATTTTAGCAGATACTACATTAGTATATCAAGGTGATACAGAACGAAGTTTAGGGTATATAACAATTCCTTTAAAACCGGTTTTAGCTAAAGAAATAACTATTGAATTGATTGGAGCAAATACAGATAGTGATGCTTTTGATAAAATTGTTGAAGTAGATCCAAACAAAGAACTGGATATGTTCAAAGATGATGAGAAAGATGTAAATGCAAAAGGACAACTACGAATTGTAGAAATTGAATTTTATAAAAAACTAGATTAATAAAATGAATAAAAAGTTATTTTTTGGATTATTATTACTTTTTGGAATGATGAATTCTTCCAACTCTCAAAACAAAGAAATATCACTTTGGAATAAAGTACCAAATTCTATTGAAAACAAAGATTATCAAGAAAATTTTCGGTTAGATGCCGATGGTAACCCAAATGCTATCCGAAACGTTTCTATCCCAACTCTCAAAATATTTTTGGCTGACAATAAAAAAACAGATAATACTGCTGTAGTTATTTGTCCTGGAGGAGGTTACAGCGTATTGTCGCATATAAAAGAAGGCAACAAAATAGCCGAATGGTTAAACACCATTGGCATTTCTGCTTTTGTTTTAAAATATCGATTACCAAGTGATATTATTATGAAAGACAAAACTATTGGGCCACTTCAAGATGCTCAAGAAGCCATAAGAACTGTGCGAAGAAATGCTAAAGACTGGAATATAAACCCTAATAAAATAGGAATTATTGGGTTTTCAGCTGGTGGACATTTAGCTTCAACAGCTTCTACGCATTATAACGATAACGTTTACAACCATGATGAAACCAGTGCACGTCCTGATTTTTCAATGTTAATCTATCCTGTTATTTCCATGATAGATGGCATTACACATAATGGTTCAAAGGTGAATCTTTTGGGAGAAAACCCTTCATCGTCATTAATTCAAAAATACTCAAATGAAAAGCAAGTTGATGAAAATACACCACCTACAATTCTAATTCATGCCACAGATGATGGCGCTGTACCTGTTGAAAATAGTATTAACTATTATTTGGCTTTGAAAGAGAAAAAAGTGACAGCCGAAATGCATATTTATGAAGATGGTGGTCATGGTTTTGGTTTAGGTAGATTTGGTACTCATCTTAATTGGCCAAAAGCTTGTGAAAATTGGTTAATTGCCAATAAAATAATTCCAGAAAAAGAAGTTTATGCATTTTCCTATTTTAAAGGAAATGGTGAAGATGGTTTGCACTTAGCTTATAGTAAAGATGGTTACAAATGGGAACCTTTAAAAAACGACACATCATTTTTAACACCCAAAGTTGGTAAAGACAAACTAATGCGTGACCCATGTATAATTAAAGGTGGTGATGGTTTGTATCATATGGTATGGACGGTGAGCTGGACAGACAAAGGGATAGGCTATGCATCTTCGAAAGACTTAATTAATTGGTCTGAACAAAAATTTATTCCTGTCATGGAATATGATAAAGACACTCGAAACACATGGGCTCCAGAAATAACTTATGATGAAGCTAAAAAACAATACATGATTTATTGGTCAAGTACTATAACGGGTAAATTCCCTGAAACACAATCAACAGAAGATAATGGTTATAATCACAGAATGTATTATACATTAACTAAAAATTTTAAAACTTTCACAGCGACACAATTACTTTATGATCCTGGTTTTAATGTTATAGATGCAACTATTCAAAAACTAAATGATAAATATATCATGTTTTTAAAAGACGAAACCAGAGACCCTGCTCAAAAAAACATCAAAATAGCATATAGTAATAATTTAACTGGTCCTTACACAGAAGCCAGTGAACCAATTACTGGTGATTATTGGGCAGAAGGACCAACGGCTATAAACATTGATGGAAATTGGATAGTATATTTTGATAAATATATTGACCATGAATATGGAGCTGTTATTTCAAAATATCTGAAAAACTGGGAAGATATTTCGGATGGTATTGATTTTCCTGAAGGCATAAGACACGGAACGGTGTTTAAAATTTCCAGAAATGAATTTGAATCATTGGAAAATCAATTCTAATTTTATCTCTAGTAAAATCGTTATATTATTAAGATGAGATTTCAACATTTGTTTCTAATATTAGCTTATCTTTTCATTTCGTGTAGCCCTAATAACAAGGAGAAAGATAGTCAGTTTACCCTTGATGAAACTTTATTAAATATTTATGTTGACAAAAATTCAGATGAACTCATAAAATGGGCTGCAAACGATTTATCTGAAGACCTCGAACAGATTCTGGGAAAGAAAATAATAGTTAGCTACAATGATGAAATCAATCCGGATACTAAAGGAATTTATATTGGAAAATTTAATGATAGTTTGATAAAAAACCTTCCTGCTAATGGTGCCCATAAATTACAGGACAAGTGGGAGAACTTTGCTATCAAAAAATACAATGAAAACCTTTACATCATAGGCAGTGACATAAGAGGTACTGTTTACGGAATATTTGAATTGGCAGAGCGCATTGGCATATCTCCTTGGAAATGGTGGGCAGATGTAACGCCTCTAAAAAGTAAAAGCTTAATTTTAGAACTAGGACCTAATGGAATTGAAGAAGCTCCATCGGTCCAATATCGTGGGATTTTTCTAAATGATGAAGATTGGGGATTACAACCTTGGGCTGCCAATACATTTGAACCGGAAACCAAGGATATTGGCCCCAAAACTTACAAAAAAATATTTCAATTGCTTTTAAGGTTAAAAGCCAACACAATTTGGCCAGCCATGCATTCATCTACAAAAGCTTTTTTTACCATTTCTGGCAATAAAGAAATGGCAGAAAAATACCATATTTTCATCGGTACATCACATGCCGAACCTATGCTTAGAAATAATGTAGGTGAATGGGACGGGCATGCTTATGGCGAATTTAATTATTTTACAAATAGTAACAAAGTAAAGCAATATTGGCAAGAACGGATTACAGAAACCAAAGGTGGGGATTATATATATACCTTAGGCATGCGTGGCATCCATGATTCTGGCATGGAAGGGACTGCCTCACAAGAAGAAAGGGTGAAAATTCTTGATACCATTATCAGAGACCAACGAGAAATATTGACAAAAACCCTAAACAGGCCTATAGAAAGTATTCCACAAATATTGGTTCCATATAAAGAAGTTTTGGAGTTGTATAATGGCGGATTAAAAGTTTATGATGACGTCACTTTAATGTGGACTGACGATAATTATGGGTACATACGACGATTAAGTAATAAACAGGAACAAAGCCAAAAAGGTGATAGTGGGGTTTACTATCACTTGAGCTATTGGGGTCAGCCACACGACCATCTGTGGCTCTCTACAACCCAACCAGGATTAATTTGGTATGAAATGTCGAAGGCCTATCAAAATGGAGCTAGGAAGATTTGGATTGCAAACGTTGGAGATATTAAGCCTGCTGAATATAACATTGAATTTTTTATGGATATGGCCTGGGACATTAATAGCATATCTGAGACTTCTATAAAGGCACATTTAATGAATTGGAGCAAAAGAGAATTTGGAGCAAAAGAGGCTTCTGGGATAGCTAATTTATTTGAGGAATATTACCATTTGGCGTTTTTAAGAAAGCCAGAATACATGGGATGGAGTGCCGTTGAGCCCATAACTTCAATAAATATTACTGAATTCACGACCAACAATGGTAATGAATTACAACGAAGAATTGACTCGTATCAGAATTTGTGGAACATGATGGAACAAATTCAACCGAAAATTTCGAAAGAGCGACAGGACGCCTATTTTCAACTGGTGGAATATCCGGTAAAATGTGCTGCTTTGATGAATTTTAAATTCCTGTACGCACAGCAAGCTTTTCTGTCAAGTAATAAGAATCAAAATCAATTACTTTACAAAAAATCACAAAAGGCTTTTGAGGATATCAAAACGCTTACAACAAAATACAATAGCATAAACAATGGAAAATGGCACGGAATGATGTCTATGAAACCTAGAAACCTACCTGTTTTCGAAATTCCAAATTATAAGCTGTCCGAAGTTCATTCAATTGAAACCGAATTTAACAATAAAAACCTGTCATTATCGCCCATTTTTATTCAGGCTTCTGAATTTACCAAAAGTGTAAATGTTGATAATTTTGAATGGAAGATTATAAATGGGTTAGGCTATAGCAATTCAAGTGTAACCTTGTTTCCATTAGACAATCGTAAGTTTGGAGTTGAAGCGCCTTGTCTTGAATACGAATTTAATACAGAAAAAGCAGGCAATTTTCAGATTGAAATCCGATGCCTTCCTACACACTCCAACAATTTTGACCAAAAAATTTGGATTGAAATTGACGGAAAACGTTTTAAGCCATCTTCTTTAAACACCAAAGGAAGAAGTGACGCATGGAAAAAAAATGTCTTGAGAAATTATGTATCGACTACATACACTATTGATATTGATAAAAAGGGAAAACACCTTTTGAAATTTTTTGTAAACCAAACGGGAATTGTACTGGATCAGATTGCCATCACACCAGATGGATACGGTAGTTATTATGAAATTGTCAAATAACGTGAATGGGCGGTTGTCTTTAAATTAAATAGAGTTTCTATCAATAAAATTGAAATCAACTTTAACCTTGCCTTTTTCTTTATTTAATATCATTTGTGCTGCAGTTTCTCCCATCATCTTGAAATCTGTAGATATCACTGTAATACCGAGCAACTCTTTAAGTGGTGTGTCGTTGTAGGAAATAATCCCAACATCCTTACCTAACTTAAATTCCTGATCTCTTATTTGATTAACTAAATTTACAAGGTCAGACTCTTCAATGGTTATAAACAAATCTCCATTTTTCAGTATCATATCATCATAAACCTCATTGAGGATTTCATAATCCAATTTGCTCTCAACACAAAATCTTATAAACCCATTCAATATTCTTCTTGGGTAAGGATAAATGGCTTTCTCTGGATAAACAAGGAACAATTTTTTGTATTTGGATATTTTTTTAAGTCCTTCTTTAAAGGCGTAATAGATATCGTTTTCAAAATCCTGATAAATTTGAACCTCACCACCATAATCAATACCAGGTTTAATGTTATCTAAAAGAATCATTTTTTCTTTAGGGATTTTTTTTAAAGCGTTTAAGACATTTTGGGTATAACTTATATGCTTTTGATGTTCGGTTTTAAAATGAGGCATGATCACATAAAAATCATAAGCAGATTTATTTTTATCCAGTAAATTCAAAAACAACGATTCGTCACAATGGTATATGTGCAAATCGGTATGTGAATTGGCGCCAATGCTGTTTATAAAATGGTTGTAAATCCTCAATTTATAAGAACTCAATTTGTTGATGAGAAATAGAATATTGACTTTAGAAATTAACTTGGTCCTAGAAATATAAAACCCTTTTCCCCTAATTGATGTAATGATATTACGTTCTTTTAAAATATGATAAGCTTTCTCTACGGTATCCCTTGATAAATAGAACTCCTCACTCAACATATTTATGGACGGAATCTTCTGGTCAATAATTAGATTTCCTACTGAAATGTTATATATTATGGAATCTACAATTTGTTGATATTTAGGCACTCGCGAATTTTCATCAATATTTATAAATTTCATCGTTTTCATGCCCTTTATTTTAAATATTCAATATTAAAACATATATTTTATAAAATATTACCCTTAAAAACAAGATGCCTTACAGTTTAGACAAAGTAAAAGAATTAAAATTACTGTTCAAAATTTAGCTAAAAACTTATTTTATATCCCTATATTTTTTATATATAATTTTATGACTTAGAAAACGGGATAGTACAGGATAGAAACCTGTTGTCCTTGTTATATTTTCGTTGCTAAATAATTTTATTACCCTAATGAATACAATTGCTAAAAAATTCAAATACGTAAATTACTTATGGGATGACGAGCAGGCGGACGCATTGAATGATGACCAAGTTGCTCTTTTTTTATATAGATCAAACATATTAGGAGCCGATTTAAGAATTACCAATTATGGTGGAGGAAATACAAGCTGTAAAACAATAGAAAAAGATCCTTTAACCAATGAAGATGTTGAGGTAATGTGGGTAAAAGGTTCTGGCGGCGATATAGGAACCTTAACGCATTTAGGAATAGCTGGCTTATACACCAAAAGATTACGTGACTTAAAAAAAGTTTACAAAGGATTACATGATGAAGACCGTATGGTAGGCCTTTTTAATCATTGTATTTACGACTTGAGCAGCAAAGCACCCTCTATTGATACACCGCTTCATGGGCTGTTGCCTTTTGCACATATAGACCATTTACATCCAGACGCATTAATTGCTGTTGCCGCGGCTGAAGATAGTGAAAAAGTGACTAAAGAAATTTGGGGCAACACTATGGGATGGGTGCCATGGCAACGCCCAGGATTTGATCTAGGGCTTCAATTGGAAAAATGTTTAAAAGATAATCCAGGGATTAGAGGAATTGTTCTTAGCAGCCACGGACTGTTCACTTGGGGCAACACATCCTATGAATGTTATATGAACAGCCTCGAAGTTATTGAAATGGCTTCGGAATATATAGAAGGTAAAATCAAAAAGAAAGGTTCTGTTTTTGGCGGACAAAAATTACAAAGCCTGCCTAGAAAAGAACGATTAGAAAAAGCGTCACAATTGATGCCTTTATTGAGAGGGTTATGTTCTTCAGAAAAAAGAATGATTGGGCATTTTTCTGATGACGACGTGGTTTTAGAATTTATAAACAGTAATGATTTAGAGCGATTAGCTCCTTTGGGAACCTCTTGTCCAGACCACTTTTTAAGGACAAAAATCCAACCTTTAGTATTAGGACTTGAACCTGATGAAGATCTTGCCAATACAAAATCAGTATTACAGAAACTAGAACCCGATTTTGAAGGCTACAGGAATGAATACAAACAATATTATGAAACTTGTAAAAGGAGCAATAGTCCCGCAATACGTGACCCTAATCCAGTAATCATTATCTACCCTGGAGTTGGGATGTTCAGTTTTTCAAAAGACAAACAAACTACTAGGGTTGCAAGCGAATTTTATATAAATGCCATTAACGTGATGCGAGGAGCCGAAGCTATTTCTGCTTACACTTCGTTGCCGAGACAAGAGGCTTTTGATATTGAATATTGGTTGTTGGAGGAAGCCAAATTACAGCGAATGCCAAAAGAAAAACCCCTTTCCAGAAAAGTGGCATTAATTACAGGTGCTGGCGGCGGCATTGGCAAGGCCATTGCTGATAAATTGGCAAATGAAGGTGCCAATGTTGTGTTGACCGATATTGACGAAGATAGACTTAAAGAAGCTAATGGCACTTACAAACGTGACGTTTCAACTTTTGCGTTGTGCGATGTAGCAAACATCAAATCAATAAAAAAAGCCTATAAAAAGGCCTGTTTAGAATTTGGAGGTATAGATATTATTGTGCATAGTGCAGGATTGGCCATATCAAAACCTATAGAAGAGACCACTGAAAAAGACTGGGATCTCTTGCAGGATGTTTTAGTAAAAGGCCAGTTTGAATTGACCAAAGAAGGTGTAGAGATTATGCGCAAGCAAAACCTGGGTGGTAACATTATAAGTATTGCTAGTAAAAACGGTTTGGTATCTGGCCCAAACAATGTGGGTTACGGTACTGCTAAAGCAGCACAACAACACATGTCACGCTTGTTGGCAGCAGAGCTGGCTTCAGACAAAATACGGGTGAACATAGTAAACCCAGATGGTGTTATTGTAGGTAGCAAAATTTGGGAAGGCGAATGGGCTGAAGGTCGTGCAAAAGCCTACGGAATTTCAGTTGATGAATTGCCTGAACACTATGCAAAACGAAATTTACTTAATGAGATTATATACCCTGAAGATGTAGCCAATGGCGTATTTTCATTAGTTGCCATACTAGATAAAACTACCGGAAACATTATTAATGTTGATGGAGGTATGGCAAATGCTTTTGTTAGGTAATTATTTTGAATTAGTCAAGTTTAAAAGACTCCCATAGTGTATCTTTATATTCAAAATGGGAGTTTTTTTAAAAAAAATAATCGATGAAAATAGGTCTAAACCGTATTCAAGATATAAATAGTAAAGATATTTCATTACATCAGAAACATTTTGATTTTTTATCAAATGACCTCACAAAAAAAAGGGTCAATGTAAATGTGATTCTAAAGAAATTAAAAGATTTTCAGGTGGCCATACCAAGTTGGGCACTTGGTGCAGGTGGTACAAGATTTGGCAGATTCTCTTATCACGGAGAACCTTCAAATTTGGAACAAAAAATTCAAGACATTGGATTGTTACACGCCTTAACCCAAACCGCAGGAGCTGTTTCACTTCATATTCCTTGGGATATCCCTCAAGATTATAAAGCTATCAAAGAATTGGCAGATTCACTGGATATTAAATTTGATGCAGTAAATTCAAATACATTTCAGGATCAAAAAAGCACTAAAGTAAGTTATAAATATGGTTCCTTAAGCAATATAAACGAAGCGGTTAGGGAGCAAGCTATTCAACATAACTTACAAGTCATAAATATTGGCGATAAACTAGGCTCAAAGAGTTTGACAGTTTGGTTGGCCGATGGCTCTTGTTTTCCAGGACAGAACAATTTTCAAACTGCACTTCAACACACCGAGAATAGTCTGAAAAAAATATATAAAGGATTACCGAACAACTGGAGTATGTTAATAGAATACAAACCTTATGAGCCTAATTTTTACAGTACGGTCATTCAAGATTGGGGCACGTCGTTTATGTTGGCCAATGCTTGTGGTGAAAAAGCATTTACTTTAGTTGACCTTGGTCATCACTTGCCCAATAGTAATATAGAACAGATTGTATCCATATTAATGTTAAAAGGAAAATTAGGAGGCTTTCATTTTAATGACAGCAAATATGGAGATGACGATTTAACCGTTGGAAGCATCAAGCCGTATGCGCTCTTTCTTATTTTTAATGAATTGGTATATGGTACGTTGAACAATCCACAAAATCCAGATTTGGCCTGGATGATTGATGCTAGTCATAACGTAAAAGATCCTTTGGAGGATTTAATTCAATCGCTCGAGGCTATTCAGGAAGCTTATGCAAAAGCTCTTTTGATTGATCATAGCCAATTAAAAACAGCACAGCTTGAAAATGACGTTGTAAAATGCCAAGAGATTTTGCAAGACGCTTATAGAACTGATGTAAGACCCCTACTTGAAAAAGCGAGGTTGGAAAGAGGTGGTGCATTAAGCCCCATTAAAGCTTATCGTGCTTTGGGAGTAAGAAATCAATTAATCAAAGAAAGAGGCAAAAACACTGTAGCAACAGGATTGTAATGATAGATGTAACTGCCATATTTGATATAGGTAAGACCAATAAGAAATTTTTTTTATTTGATAAGGATTACAAAGAAGTTTACAAAGAATATATAAAGTTTGACGAAATTACAGATGAAGACGGCTTTCCAACCGAAAATTTACCAGCATTAGAGAAATGGTTAAAGAAGGTTTTTGAAGACATACTTAACGCTTCACAATTTAATATAATAGCCATTAATTTCTCAACTTATGGAGCTAGTTTTGTGCATTTGGACGAACAAGGAAAGGTACTCACTCCATTATACAATTACATAAAACCGTTGGATGAAAGCATCGTTCTGTCGTTTTTAAAGAAGTACGGCCCCAAAGAAGACATATTAAGAGCAACAGGATGTTTCGATTTAAGCCTTTTAAACTCTGGGATGCAACTCTATTGGTTAAAATACAAAAAGCCAGAAATTTTTAAAAAGATAAAATATTCGCTGCACTTACCACAATATTTGAGTTATATTTTCACTGGAATTCCGTTGAGCGAATACACAAGCATCGGTTGTCATACAGTACTTTGGGATTATAATAAGAAGGATTACCACAAGTGGGTCTATCAAGAAGAGATAGACAAGATACTTCCAACGATTGTCTCTACAGAAACCAGTATCAATATGAATTACAATGGTAAACACATAAAAATTGGCGTTGGCATTCATGATAGCTCTGCTGCTCTGTTACCTTATGTAAGAAGTATTAAGAAAAAATTTGTCTTGGTTTCAACAGGCACTTGGAGCATTGCCTTAAATCCTTTTACTGACAATCTTGATTTTGATGATGATAAAAATAGAGGATTCATATACTATATGCGTATCAATGGTAAGCCTGTAAAGGCAAACCGTTTGTTTTTAGGTAACGAATACAAGATCCAGGTAAGTAAATTGGATAAACATTTTGGGGTTTCAGAGGATTACCATCGTAGTGTAAAATTTGATTACGATACTTATTTTGAAATCGTTAAGGATTTTGAACATATGTTTAAATGGGAAAGTATAACCGATTGCGAAATGCCCTCAAAAACCATAATACCCTATCATAAATATGAACACGCTTACCTTCAATTAATGATAGAGTTGGTGTTTTTACAAATAAAGAGCATAAAAAAAGTTGTTGGAGACGATAAAATAAGACGGATTTATATAGATGGCGGATTTAGCGACAATGATTTATACGTTAATCTTTTATCCCATTATTTTAGGGATAAAACATTAAGAACCACAGATGCGTCGCTAGGATCTTCACTGGGAGCAGCGATTGCTATTTCGGACAAAAACCTGAACTCAAAATTCCTGAAAAAAAATTATTCTCTCAAAAAGCATGTACCATTTATAATTAAATAACAATCTATGTCCTTTTTATTCAATACACAATATCCATCCATTGATGCTTTGAGAAATAAGGCAAAACAACGTATGCCAAAATTTGCTTTCGAATATCTGGATGGTGGCTGTAATGAAGATGTTAACATTGTTAGGAATACAAAAGAATTGAGGGAAGTACAGTTAGAGCCCAGATATATTCGTGACTTCAAAGGAGTAGATACTAGTGTTGAATTGTTTGGGATAAAATATGACGCGCCTTTTGGGATAGCACCTGTGGGGCTTCAGGGTCTTATGTGGCCCAATGCTCCAGAAATATTGGCTAAGGCGGCTTTCAATCACAACATACCTTTTGTTCTGTCAACTGTCACAACAATGGATATTGAAAGGGCAAGTGAAATAACAGAAGGAAAAGCTTGGTTCCAATTGTACAATCCCGTTGAAGAATACATAAGAAAAGATATCATCAAAAGAGCAGGAGAAGCTCAATGTCCAGTGTTAGTATTGTTATGTGATGTTCCTACATTTGGTTACAGACCGAAGGACATTAAAAATGGACTTGCGTTGCCTCCAAAAATGTCGGTTAAAAACATTTTACAGATTCTGGAAAAACCCAATTGGGCGATTAAAACATTAAAATATGGGCAACCAACCTTTGAAACTATCAAGCCTTATATTCCAGAAGGCCTGAATCTAAAGCAGCTGGGTTTGTTTATGAACAAAACCTTTTCTGGACTTTTGGACGCTGAAAAAATAAAACCCATCAGAGATCAATGGAAAGGCAAGTTGGTATTGAAAGGTGTCGCTTCAGAATATGATACAGTACAAGCTATAAAACTAGGCTTTGATGGTATCATCGTTTCAAACCATGGAGGACGACAACTTGACGCCGGTGAAGCTTCTATTAAGCCATTAACACGGTTGGCTAAAAAATATGCGGATAAACTTACAATTATGGTGGATAGTGGTCTTCGGTCTGGCCCAGATGTAGCAAGGGCTATGGCTTCAGGAGCTCATTTTACGTTTATGGGCAGGTCGTTTATGTATGGTGTTGGAGCATTAGGAACAAAAGGAGGAGATCACACAACACATATGATTAAAACCCAGTTTAAGCAAGTAATGGAGCAGCTTTGTTGCGAAAAAGTAACAGATTTGCCCAATCACATAATCAATAACTAAACAACTAAAAATGACACAATTTGATATTGAAGAGCAAATTGAGGAGATAGCTGGAGGCGAGTTTGAAAGAGAGCCAGTTCCCCAATCAAAATTAAAAAGCTGGAAAAGCTTTCTTGGAATGTATGCTGGCGAACATGCCGCAGGAACAGAATTTGTAATTGGCCCACTGTTCCTTACAGCAGGAGTGAGTGCTTTTGATCTCATTATTGGGTTATTGTTAGGAAATCTCCTGGCTGTTTTAAGCTGGCGTTTTTTAACGGCTGAAATAGCCGTGAAACATCGTTTGACTCTTTATTATCAGTTGGAGAAAATCAGTGGAAAAAAACTCGTCACGTTCTACAATTTGGCAAACGGGATATTGTTTTGTTTTTTGGCAGGAGCCATGGTTACTGTATCTGCAACAGCAGTGGGCATACCATTCAATATGGAAATGCCTAAACTCACCGATACCATGCCCAATGGAATAACTTGGGTCATCATTGTACTAATCATAGGCGCATTAATATCCATTATTGCAGCAAAAGGATATGATATGGTTTCAAAAGCTGCAAATTGGATGTCACCATTCATTGTTGTGGCTTTTATAGCTTGTGGTATTGTAGCATTGAATCAATTGGGAGTTAAGAGTTTTTCAGATTTCTGGAATATTTGGGGCGAAGGGTCAGAACCTTTCCCTGGTCAGATAAAATACACCTTTTGGCATGTGGTTATCTGGTCTTGGCTTGCTAATGGTGCCATGCATATTGGAATGTCGGATTTGTCCGTATTCCGCTTTGCCAAAAAAGCAAGTGCAGGATGGACCACTGCTGCAGGTATGTACGTTGGTCATTATATGGCATGGATAGCTGCTGCATTATTGTATGCGGTATATTTAAAATCGCCTGAAGCCCAAGCACTTTTAAGTAATGGGGAAGCACCAACCGTAGCCCCTGGACCGTTAGCTTATAACGCTATTGGGGTTTTTGGTATCCTTACTGTGGTTCTTGCAGGGTGGACCACTGCAAATCCAACAATTTACAGGGCAGGTTTGGCGTTTCAGGCAATCATTCCAAAAGCTTCCACATTTTGGGCTACAATTCTAGCGGGTTCAATTGCAACTATAGCAGGATTGTTTCCTGCCTTTGCAATGAAGTTATTAGATTTTGTTGCTCTGTACGGGTTTATTTTGGCACCATTTGGAGCGATTATAGTATTTGAACACTTCTTATTTAAAAAGGCTGAGATTATTAAAAATTATGCTGAAGTTAAAAACATTCAATTTAATAAATCGGTTTTATTAGCATGGGCAATTAGTTTTGGATTATTTTATTTTATCTCTCTTAAGTTTGATGTGTTTTTATCTTTTGTAATCCTTCCATCGTGGTTACTTTGCGGTATTTTGTTTTATATATTTAGTAAAAACTTTCAAAAATAAAATGACATTAAAAAAATCAGGGTTATCTATATGGTTTATATGATACTACAGGATACATGATACTACAGGACAGATATTATTGTGAAATATGTTTAATTGTAAATTAAATAAGTTATCACCTTGCGTTATGATTCATAAAAAAGCAATAAAGTTGTTACTAGTAATATTGTTCACCAGTAGTTTGATGACTGGTCAGGATAATTTGAAAATAAAAAAAGAGATGATTTTTTCTGCCATAAAAGGTACTGTAAGTAAACCGGATACTATATGGATACCTTCGAATAAGCCAGGAAAAATTACCATCAACGACAATCATTCTTCTTTCTTTAAAGTCTTGGATCCATTATCAAATCAAGGCACACTGGAAAATTCCAAAGCAGTTGTAGTAGTCTTTGAACCAACTGAATCCTTTGTCGGTATTGCCAGAGCTACACTTAATATTGAAAATCTTGGCCATGTAATCAACTTAGCAGGTCTCAGTACCAAAGGACTGGAAGGTGAAAATGAAGCTCCCATGGCGCAAATTGTAGAGGCTCTAGGGTATAAAATTGATTTAGGATGGACGACCCTTCCAAACCATTTACGCCCTGATCCGCAAGGGGAAGAACTCAGGCCTACATTATTTACAAAGGCAGGTAAAGGCAACGTGGAAATGATTCCAGTAGCTCGCTATTCTCCCGATTTCGCACTCAATTTTGGTTATTACATACCATCAAAAAATGGTCCGATGCAGCATCAGGTTGGTATCTTGTCCACAGCCAAAGAATACCCTGAACATCAGACTCTTTTTCCTGGTTTATCTTCAGGTCAATCTTCATTCGATCCAGGAAATGATACCTTTGGTTTGTACGCAATCAGTCCTACTCATACTGTTTATTCCGAAGACATATGGAATATTTTATATCATCCAACGCATGCATCCCACGGTATGCGTATATATCCAGTACAGAATAAAAATGGCGTCAATGTGAAAAACACCTATCTCGTTTGCATGGAAGAAGCAGCAAACGGGGATTATAATGATTATGTGTTTCTTATTAAAAATGTTATGCCCGTTTTTACCGAAAATGAATTTACACAGCTGTTGAACGGAAAAGATTTTTCCGGTTGGTACACGTGGTTAGAAAGTAAGGGACGGAACAATGACCCTGAAAATATTTTTACCATTGAGGAAGGAGGCATATTGCATGATATGGGCAAGGAATTGGGATATATCATGACAGAAAAGAGTTTTGGGAATTTTCATTTCAAATTACAGTTCAAATGGGGAGAAAAAAAATGGCCTCCCCGAGATACCCTTAAACGTGATAGTGGGATCTGCTATAACATTCCCGAGAATGAACCCGACCACATTTGGCCACAATCCGTAGAATGCCAGATCCAAGAAGGAGACGTAGGTGATTTCTGGTTGTTGGGATATAGTACCATACAGGTGGACGGAGAGCAAAATCCACCTTTACAGCATTCGAGAATGATAAAAAAGAAAGATGCGGAAAAACCGAATGGCCAATGGAATACCGTTGAAGTCCTCTCTTTCAATGGTAAATGTGTGCACATAGTCAATGGTGTCGTAGTAAACTATGGAGAAAATTCCAGTCTTATAGGCGGGAAAATACTTTTGCAATCGGAATACGCAGAGGTTTACTACCGAAATGTTTTTATCCGAGAATTTTGAAGACAAATCCATACTTACCGCCATTAAATAACGGTCTCTAACCTCCAGTGTCTTGAACGTCTTTCAATATGTTGTTAAACTATTCGGCAAGTATGTTTCATAGTAGTTATTTCTTATAAGTATTTGGATGTATACATTGCTGCAATATTGGATTCGCCGTTAGGGTTTTCGTAAGTAGTATATAACAAAGTAATTAATTATACACGGCTTGTAAACCATTTTTTATTTTTTAGATAGCACCAAAATTTTTTGCCAAACACTTTTGTTGACAGCAATTCCATCTTTCAAATTCCCGATTTTGGTAAGCGAACTTCTTTCTCCTGGATAGTAAGTTTTATCTCCTGGATGCATGGGCTCTACGTCATGGGTATAATCAATAATTTCGTTTATGAGTTTTTGTTGTAATTTTTTATCGTTAAAGACTTCAGGGTAAATACAGAGATATACTTGAGAAACGCCAGTTTCAAATTCTTTTAAACTTATTTTATATGTAGAATTTCCCGCTGCCAATAAAGTGGCCAACATATCCAAAACTATTGAAAGTGCGGAACCTTTCCAATAGCCAATGGGTAAACCCCGCTCTTTTGATAAAATTTTTTCTGGGTCATTTGAGAGTTCATTGTTGTCATTCCAACCGCCAAAGTAAGGTAACTTTTTACCTTTCAGTTTATAATCGTTGATTTTTCCGAATGCAAATTGTGAAATTGCCATATCCAACACAACGTGGTTCTTTTCCCTTGGTATTGATACAACAAATGGGTTATTACCGATGCGGCTGTCTTTTCCACCCCAAGGTGGCATGTTTGGTTTAGTATTTGTAAAAAGGATTGAAATGCAATTGGAGTCTGCTGCTTGTTTTCCATATGTTCCACCTCTCATCCAGTGATTGGTGTTACGTAATGCCACCATTCCCATTCCATGATGTTTTGCCAATTCTATGGCTCTATTTGTACACTTTGTTGCGTTGATAATACCTGGGCCAAAATTACCATCCCACCGTTCTATGCTGCCAAAATCTTCTACTTTTTCAGCTTCAGCATCAATTTTAATCAAACCGTTTTCCACATATTCAATAAAAAGAGGCACACGATTGATTCCATGGGAACTTACACCGACCAATGTACTTTCTGTAAATACATTAGCAAGTAATTTGGCTTTTTCTTCAGTGAATTTATATTTAACAAACAGCGTATAAAGCACATTGTGCATTTTTTCAGCCGAAATTCGCAAGGATTTTTCTGTCACTTTTATAATGGTTTACAACGGTTTAGGTATGGTGCGTGTACCGCAGGGCATACGGTGTAGCATCCATGAAAAAGCAGCTAGACTTGCCCGATGTAATGCAAGCCGTGTCAGGTAAGTCCAGCATCTTTAAAGTTCACAAAAAATAAAGATATGACCACTCAATTTACTGCTACCCCTAAATTATGCATAGGAATTGACATAAACAAGGGAAGCTTGAAAGTTTATCGTTCGACAAATTTATTTTCGGTTTTCACTCTGTTGGTTTTTTTGTGACTTCACTTTCATAAATTATTTTATCTTTAGTAACACTAACAAGCTAACTAATGAATAAGAAAATATTTTTTTGGTCTATTACTGTTGCTCTTGCAGGATTTTTATTTGGATTTGATACAGTTGTCATATCTGGAGCAGAACAGAGCTTGCAATCTATGTGGAGCGATTATACTTTGTTTGGAAGTAATAATAATTTTCATGGATATATAGTAGTTGGTTCAGCTCTTTTTGGAACTATATTTGGAGCTTTACTAGGTGGAATTCCTACGAATTCTATTGGACGAAAACAAACGTTAATTTGGATAGGAATTCTTTATACGGTTTCTGCTTTAGGTTCTGGTTTATCCAATGATCCATGGACATTTGGACTTTTTCGTTTTGTTGGTGGTTTAGGTGTTGGAGCATCTACAATTGCAGCACCAGCTTATATTTCTGAAATAGCTTCTGCAAAAAACCGTGGAAAACTTGTTGCTACATATCAGTTTAATATTGTTTTTGGAATTTTGGTAGCGTTTATTTCTAATTATTTAATAAGCACATATATTGAAGTTGATAGCTGGAGATGGATGATAGGTATTGAGGCACTGCCAGCTTTTATATATACGCTTATGGTATTTACAGTGCCGAAAAGCCCACGCTGGTTACTTATTAAGGGAAGAAACGAGGAAGCAATGAAAGTTATAAAGCTTATCGATCCTGCTTCTAATCCCAAAGAGGTGGTTTCAAAAATTCTTGAAAAAGATATGAGTAAACCTAAAGAATCTGTTTTTCAAAAGAAGTATAAGTATATCATTCTACTAGCTTTTGCAATTGCATTCTTTAACCAATTCTCTGGAATAAATGCATTTTTGTATTATTCCAAGCGCATTTTTGTTGAAGCTGGTTTAGCAGATCAAGCAGCTCTCTTGGGAAGCATAGGAATTGGATTGGCCAATTTAATTTTTACACTTTTAGGCATGTATCTTATTGATAGATTAGGTCGAAAAAAATTAATGGTGATAGGATCTATTGGATATATTGTATCTCTGTTGTTTGTTTCAATGGCATTTTTCTTTAATTGGTCAGGTATTGTGGTTCCAATTTCATTATTTGTATTTATTGGTGCTCACGCAGTAGGTCAAGGTGCTGTGATTTGGGTGTTTATTTCTGAAATTTTCCCAAATCATGTAAGATCTTATGGACAGTCAATAGGAACTTCAACACATTGGATTTTGGCATTTATAATTCCATCTTCAGTTCCGTTTTTAATAGCCAAAATTGGTGCAGGAGCAATGTTTTTAATCTTTGCCGTGATGATGATTTTCCAATTTTTATGGGTCATTTACATTATGCCAGAAACAAAAGGGGTTTCTCTTGAAGATTTAGAAAAACAATTAATTAAAGAAGATTAATTGATAGAGTTTAAAGTTACTTTAGCTGTTTTTAAGCCTTTGCCTTTAACGATTAACTCAATATTTCCAGCTTCTTTTAAAGACTGAACGGTTACTACCAATTTGCCACTAAATAGCTTCATAGTTGGTAAATGAAACATCTCTAAAGAGGTAGCATCACCATTGCAAGCAACTTTAAAAGCTCCTTTTCCTTTCACTTTAAAGTTTAATTGATTAGTTGCCGTTGGACATGGAATTCCATTTTTATCTATAACAGAAACAGTGACATAAGATAAATCTTCGCCATCTGCTTGTATTGTTTTTCTATCTGGAGAGAGTACAATTTTATGAGGTTTTCCAGAAGTATGTATTTCTTTTTCAGCAACTGGTTTCCCATCTTTGTCAAAGGCTATAACCTTAACAGTTCCAGGTTCATATTTTACATCCATCCACATCAAACGATATCGGTTTTGAGGCGTTGAATTCTTCTTCTTTTGAATGCCCATACTTTTTCCATTAATAAAAAGTTCGGCACTATCATAATTTGTATATACAAAGACTGGAGTCTTTTCTCCTTCACGTCCTTCCCAATTCCAATGTGGTAAAATGTGTAGTGTTTCGTCTTTTGTATTCCATCTGCTTCTATATAAATAAAATCGGTCTTTAGGCAAGCCTGCTAAATCATTAATTCCGAAATAGGAACTACGAGAAGGCCAGGCCTCATCATAAGGTGTAGGCTCTCCTAAATAATCAAAACCTGTCCATACAAATTCGCCAATTACCCAAGGTTTATCATCCTGCAACACGAAGTCTTCATCCGGAACATTAGACCACCAACAGGCTTCCAGGTCATACGAGGAACATTGTAAATCATCATATTTTTTCATGTCTTCTTGCACTACAGGAAACTTATAAATGCCACGAGAACTTACTGTTGAAGCTGTTTCTGAACCTAGAATAAACCCTTGTGGAAATTTTTCGTAAGCTTCTTCGTATAAATGTACTCTGTAATTTAAACCAGGAATATCCAACAAGGCACCAAAACCTGATTCCATGACCGTTTTTACTTGATCCATACCAACAGTTACAGGACGTGTTGGGTCTTCTCTATGAAAAACATCTTGTAGCCATTTAGCACGTTTTACACCTTCAGTTCCCCATTGATCTGGCACTTCGTTACCTGCGCTCCACATAATAATAGATGGATGATTTCTGGTTGCTTGCACTAAATTAACAACATCTTTTTCTGCATATTCTTCAAAAAAACGGTTGTAACCATTTTCGACTTTAGGTTTTGCCCATTCGTCAAAACTTTCAGCTAAAAAAAGAAAACCCATCTCATCACATAATTCCAATTGTTCAAACGATGGCATGTTATGTGCGCTCCTAATGGCATTACAACCCATATCCTTTAGTATAGTAAGCTGTCTTTTTAAGGCAGCTTTATTTACAGCTGAACCCAAAGGACCTAAATCATGATGCAGACAAACACCTTTAAATTTGGTAACTTCACCATTTAAAACCAATCCTTTGCTAGCTTCATATTTTATGTCACGAATTCCAAAACGAGTAGTGACTTCATCTTTTAATTTGTTGTTAACAAACAATTGAGTAACTGCTGTATATAAGTAAGGTGTTTCGGTATTCCATAAATTTGGATTTTCAACCTTAATGTTTTGTTCAAATTCGTTTCCAAACTTTGTAGTTGTTTTATTGGAATTGATCTTGTTACTTTCAGCATCAAAAATTGTGGTTATTAAATGGCTGTTATCACCAGAAGACACCTTGGTTTTAATATTTACTTTTGCGACATCACTATTAACAAAAGGCGTTGTTATAAAAGTTCCCCATTGATTAATACTTTCGTTATTTTTTTTAATAATAGATACATTGCGATATAATCCAGCACCTGGATACCAACGAGAGGCAGATTCTTTATTTGACAGTTTTACAGCTAAAATATTCTCTCCCTCAACAATAAATTCTGACACATCAAAATAAAAATAACTGTAACCATAAGCCCATTCGCCTACTTTTTTTCCATTTAAATAAATTTGAGGTTCACTCATGGCGCCTTCAAAAAGAAGAATCACTTTTTTGCTTTTTCCATTTTCTGGAAGTTTAAAAGTATTTCGATACCATGCAGTACCTATATGAGGCAGAGCACCTGTCCGACCTGTTTTTTCTGTAGGAACTTTTTCGCCATTTTGTTCAATAGCTACTCTTTGAATATCTATTTCTTTATCAAAAGGCCCTTTAATAGCCCAATCATGAGGAACTGTGATTTGCTCCCATTTGGAATCATCAAAACTAATTTGATAAGCATTCTCTGGATTTCCTTTTTGAAATTTCCAACCTTCCTTTAGAGTAATTACTTCTCTTGTCTGTGTATTAATAAATTGTGTTACACAAAAAAGGAAGACAAAAACTAAAAGAACTTTTAGATTATATTTAATCATAGTGAACCATTATAAAATTGCATACCTAAAGTAGATTTATTGTTATTATCAAACAAGGTTGCATTGTCCCAATGTGAGCCTTGTCCCCAAAGAGTACTACATTCTGTAGAAACCCATGCTGGTTCCCAATAAATTATGCCTTCACCTCCAGCATTTTCAACAACTGTCATTAATTGATTGAGATAATCTAATTGACCTTGTTGTGTTGCTGGATAGCCTGAAATTAGCGCATCTTCATTTAAAATATTGTTAGCCGTATCTGCATTTGTCATTGTAAATGGATAAGCAGTTTCTACAATCATCAAACGTTTATTGTATGTATTAATCAATGTACTTATTGGCGCTCCAACATTATTTAAAGCATAATCTGACCAAAGCGGATAATAGGATAAACCAATCCAGTCATAATCCGTAATGCCATTTTGTGATGCTTGTTCAAACCACCAAAGTCCATTTTCTGGTTGTGCTATGTGCAACATGACTTCTATGCCTTTGTTTTTTTCTTCAGAAATGTCTCTAATAGCTTCAATTCCTTTATTTATTAAAGCCGAATTTCTTGCCCAATCTATTGGCCAAACCAATTCACCTTGTTGTAGAATCATGCCGTTTATTTCATTACCAACTTGTACGATATCTGGCAATAAATTTGAAACTGATAAATTGTTTAGTGTTTCATAAGTATAATCATATAATAAATCACCTAAAGCTTCAGTGTTATCTATCTCACTTAACCAAGCTGCTGGTATTTCTTGTTTACTTGGGTCTGCCCAAGTATCACTATAATGGAAATCCAATAGTACTTTCATACCTTTTGTTTTAGCACGTTGAATAGTTTTTTTCACATCTTCATAATTGGAATAATTTGTCCAGGTTGGGTTATGCCATAAACGTACTCGTATCAGATTCGTTCCAGCTTCTTTAAAAATTTCAAATGGGTCTTTTGTTACATCATTTTCATCTTTATAGATTGCGCCACAGTCTTCCATTTCATTAACATAAGAAAGATCTGCACCATAATAGAAGAAGCTTTCTTCAAGAGGTGGATTATTATCATCTGGATTGTCATCATTATTATTATCTGGAGGCTGATTAACATCTTGAGAACCACTATTGGATGAACATGCTATAAATACTGTAAGAAGTATAACAACAAAAAACTTCAATTCAATTCTTTTAAACATCATTTTTCTTTTTAAAACAGACAAGTTCGCTAATTTAAAAATAAATTTTCAATAAAACCTACCAGTACCTACCAGTTTTATTTATATTTGTACCATGAGTTTGATTTTAGTTAAAGAAAACATTGGTGTTCCAAAATATAAACAAATTGTTTCTTCTGTAGAAGAAAATTTGACCAATGGTTTACTGAAAAAAGGAGACAAACTACCATCTATTAATAGTATAAAAAACAAGTTCTCACTCTCGAGAGATACTGTTTTAACTGCCTTTAATGAACTAAAAACCAGAGGTATAGTTGAGTCTATTTCTGGCAAAGGATATTATGTAAAAAGTGAAAATATTGATATTACTCAAAAGGTTTTTCTTCTGTTTGATGAACTCAATGCCTTTAAGGAGGATTTGTATAATGCTTTCTTGAATAACCTTGGCAAGAATAAGCAAGTTGATATTTTTTTTCACCATTTTAGTTATGATATGTTTAGGAAGTTGATTTATGATAATATGGGCAATTACAGCTATTATATCATTATGCCAGCCAACTTAAGAAATACAATTGCAGTTATTGAAAAATTACCGGAAGATAAAGTTTATATTCTGGACCAAACACATGAAGAGCTATCAAAATACCCTGCTATTTATCAAAACTTTGAAGACGATATATATTACAATCTAAAACAGTCTTTGGTACTCTTAAACAAGTACAAAAAAATTGTTCTTTTATTCCCTGAAAAAAAGCAACCGCAAGGCATGTTAATTGGTTTTCAGAAATTTAGAAAAAGCACCAATTTTCCTCATGAAGTCATAAATACTTTAGAAAATAGAAAACTTAAAAAAGGTGAAGTCTATTTAATTCTTGATGATCAGAATTTAATTTTTCTTATTAAGAAGATTAAACAACAACAACTTAAATTGGGTCAAGACATTGGCATTATTTCCTATAACGACACACTTCTAAAAGAAATAGTAGAGAATGGAATCACTACAATCTCTACAGATTTTAAAGAAATGGGTAAGAAGCTCGCTCAAATGGTTTTAAACAACGAAAGGGTGAAAATTGAAAACCCCAATGCTCTAATAATAAGAAACTCACTCTAAAGTTTAAATGAATACAACTTTAATTGAAAATATAACGCAATGCTTTAAAGATAAATTTAAAACAAGTCCTTTGGTTGTAAATTCTCCTGGAAGAATTAATATTATAGGTGAGCATACAGATTATAATGAAGGTTTTGTTTTTCCAGCTGCCATAGACAAAAGTATTGTAACTGCTATTGCTAAAACTGACGACAAACTCTGTTCAATTTATGCGTTTGATAATAAGGAATCATATCAGTTTTCACTAGAAAATATCTCATCAATTAAAAACGGAAATTGGAGAAATTATATCATTGGTGTCATAGCAGAAATTCAAAAACTAGGTTTAAAAATTGAACCTTTTAATTTGGTTTTTGGTGGTGATATTCCAAGTGGAGCAGGATTGTCTTCATCGGCAGCTTTAGAAAATAGTATAGTTTTTGGACTCAATGAAATTTTCAATTTGAATCTATCAAAATCTGAAATGATTTTAGTTTCACAACTTGCTGAACACAATTATGTAGGCGTAAAATGTGGAATAATGGATCAGTATGCTAGCATGTTTGGTGTGCCAGACCATGCGTTGCTTTTAGATTGCAGAACTCAAACAGCAACACCCTTTAAGGTGAATTTTAAAGACTATCAGTTGGTACTTATCAATACCAATGTGAGTCATAATTTGGTTGATGCTGAATACAATGACAGACGAAATGTTTGTGAGCGTGTAGCCAAAAAGCTAAATGTAAAAGCCTTAAGAGATGCTACAGAAGAAAAGTTGCTTAAGCTTAAAGCACAGATTTCTAATTCAGAATATCAAAAAGCCTTATATATTATACAAGAGAATAACCGTGTGTTAAAAGCTGCTCAAATGATGAAGAAGAATGATCTAATAGGATTAGGAGAATTGCTTTTCAAGGCGCATTATGGAGCACAACATCAGTTTAAGATTAGCTGTAAAGAATTAGATTTTTTAATTGAAAAGGCAATTGAAAATCCTCATGTTATTGGAGCAAGAATGATGGGAGGAGGCTTTGGTGGTTGTACTATTAATATTGTAAGAAAAGATTATGTGAATGGTTTTATTGAAAATATTTCGAAAGCCTATAAGGAGAAATTTAGCATAGAGAGTTCTGTTTATTTTATAAAACTATCAGAAGGAACACACATATTAAATCACATTTACCAAGAATAAAATGGATTCAGATTTAAAAAATTATTCACATAAACGCTATAACCCACTTATTGGAGAGTGGGTTCTGGTTTCACCACACAGGGCCAAAAGGCCTTGGCAAGGACAGGAAGAAGAAACTTCTGTCGAAAAAAGACCTTCATACGATGAAACTTGCTATTTATGTGCTGGAAATAGTCGGGCTAATGGAGAAATAAATCCAAACTATGAGGATGTTTTTGTGTTTGTAAATGATTTTTCTGCACTTCAGGATGATAGTGAAGTTTTTAGCTATAATGATGGTTTACTCAAGGCTGAAAGTGAACAAGGTATTTGTAAGGTTATTTGTTTTAGTCCAGATCATTCAAAAAGTTTGGCACAAATGACAGTCAAAGATATACAAAAAGTTATCTATGCTTGGCAAAGTGAATTTATTTCGTTGAGCAAATTATCTAATATTAATTATGTTCAAATTTTTGAAAATAAAGGAGCAATTATGGGTTGCAGTAATCCACATCCTCATGGGCAAATTTGGAGCAACTCAACATTACCCAATGAAATTGTTAAAAAGGACAAACAACAATTAAAATATTTTAAAGAACATAACAAAACCCTTTTAGAAAATTATTTAAAACAAGAATTAAAGCTAAATGAACGCATTATTTTTGAGAACAGAGCTTTTGTTGTATTAACTCCTTTTTGGGCAGTTTGGCCATACGAAGCAATGATAATTCCGAAATCACCTCAAAGAGATATTACAGAATTACCAAGTGAAGAAACCCTATTTTTTGCTGAAGCTATTTCGGTTTTAACCAAAGTATATGATAAATTATTTAATTGCTCGTTCCCATATTCAAGTGGAATCCACCAGACGCCTTCAAATGGAGAAAAGAATAGGCATTGGCATTGGCACATGAGCTTTTATCCACCTTTATTGAGAAGTGCAAACATCAAAAAATTTATGGTTGGTTATGAGTTGTTTGCCACTCCGCAACGAGACATTACTCCTGAAACTGCAGCAGAAACACTTAAATGTTTGTCTGATAATTTATATAAAACCAAATATTCTTAAATATGAAAAAAATAGCACTAATAATCAGTTTTGTTGCTCTTGTAATTGGTTGTAAAGATTCTAAACCTGTTCAACAAATTGATGCAGATTCTGAAGAATGGATTTCTTTATTCAATGGTAAAGATCTTAATGATTGGAATATAAAAATTGCTGGCTATGAAGTAGGTGATAATTATCAAAATACCTTTAGAGTAGAAGATAGCATATTAAAAGTTGTGTATAAAGATTATGATATGTTTACCAACCAATTTGGACATATATATTACAAAAAACCATTTTCGTATTACAAAGTAAAATTAGATTATCGTTTTACAGGAGAACAAGTTCCTGGAGGACCTTCTTGGGCTTTCAGAAATAGTGGTATCATGTTACACTCTCAATCTGCTACTTCAAATAGTTTAAATCAAAATTTTCCTGTGTCAATTGAAATGCAATTGCTTGGAGGAAATGGCCAAGAAGAAAGAGCAACAGGTAATCTTTGTACACCTGGAACAATTGTAAGAATGAATGATTCAATTAATTATAATCATTGTATAACGAGCAGTTCTAAAACCTATCATGGTGATCAATGGGTTCATGCCGAGGCCATAGTTTTAGGTGGCGAAAAGATAATTCATATTATAGAAAATGATACGGTTATTTCATATTTAAAACCTATGATTGGCGGTGGTTTATTGACGAAAGGCGAAGATGAAGAATGGAAAAATAATGGTGTAGAAAATAAAGAAGAATGGCTAGCAAAAGACGAAGAACCTTTAGCAACAGGATACATTGCATTACAAGCTGAAAGTCATTCAATAGATTTTAAAAATATTCAGCTCCTCAATTTATCAGGCTGTATGGATAAAAAAGCCAAAAATTACAAGTCTTATTATGTAAAAGAAGACAATTCTAAATGTATTTATAATTAATAAATTTTAAAAAAGTGAAAACGATTAAAGCACTTTGTTTTGTAGTTTTAATAGCTTTTTTTCAATGTAAAAAAGCTGAACCAAAAGTAGAAGAGATTAAAGTTGAGACACCAGATTTTTCATCTGTGAGTCAAGTTGAATCTGGAAAACCGGTTTCTGTAATGTTAACGACATACAGCACAACATTAATAGCTGATGGTATAGATAAAACAAAATTAAGAATAGCACTTACAGATAGTTTAAGTCGTGAGATTAAATCAGCCGAAGATTCTATAAGAATATATGTTTCAGGAAATGGAAGCATTAAAACTTTAGACAAAAAAGAGTTCACTTATGGCATAGATTCCACAGGAATGCAGTTTGCAAAAGCAAAACTTGAGAAAGGAGTTTTTAACCTTCAGTTTATTGCAGGAAATGAACCAGACAAAGTAAAGGTAGAAGCGAAGTCAGGAACTTTGTGGCCTGGAGCACATGAAATTCATACTATTACCAAAGGTTTTGAATATAAAACTCCAACAAAAGATCAATTACCAGAAACCACAAAACCCATAGATAGAATGATAGGCGCAGATATATCTTTCTTACCTCAAATTGAAAGCAGAGACAGAAATTTCTTTGAAAATGGAGAAGGAATAGATGCGATTCAACTTTTAAAAAATCATGGATTTAATTATATACGACTTCGAATTTTTGTTAATCCTGAAAATGAAAAAGGATATTCACCAGAAGATGGATTTTGTGATTTAGAACATACACTTGCAATGGCAAAAAGAATAAAAGATGCTGGTTTGAAATTTTTATTGGATTTCCATTACAGTGACTATTGGGCAGATCCACAGCAACAATACAAGCCTAAAGCATGGGAAGGTTTAAGTTTTGAAGAGTTAAAAGCTACTGTAACTTCTTATACTTCAGATGTATTAAATGCTTTAAAAGCTCAAGAAACCTCGCCAGATATGGTACAAGTTGGTAATGAAATCAATCATGGAATGATTTGGCCAGATGGCCATATTGGAAATCCTGATGGTTTAGCGAGCTTGCTTAAAGCAGGAGTGAAAGGCGTAAACAATGTTGATGCAAATATTCCTATAATGATGCATATTGCTTTGGGAGGACAAAATAAAGAAGCTGTATTTTGGTTGGATAATATGATTGCCAGAGGTGTAGGGTTTGATATTATTGGATTATCATACTACCCTAGATGGCATGGAACTTTAAACGATTTGCATGCTAATTTGAATGACCTATTAAAACGATACAATAAACCATTGAATGTGGTTGAATATTCAGACTTTAAAAAAGATGTACATGATATTGTTTTCAGTTTGCCTAATGATATGGGCAAAGGAGCTGCTATTTGGGAGCCTTTAGGATGGAGAAGCAGAATGTTCAATAGAGAAGGAGAAGTAAATGAAAAAATTAAAGTATATGATTCTTTGGCTAAAACATATTTAAAGAGTAATTAATTTATCCTAATGCTTAACAAGTTTTGTGATAAAATGTCTTCCGTTTTCATCTTTAATTTTGGTAAAATATATACCTCGAGGAAGATTTGAAATATTAAATAAATAATTTCTAGTAAAATTGCCATTAAACTCTTTTATCAATTTTCCGGTGATGTCATAAATAGTTAAATCTGTGATATTTTTATAGACAGAAAAAGAATTTTTTACTGGGTTTGGATAAAGTTTTATGTGGTTTAGATTTTCAGTTTCAGTGGACAATCCAGTATCCAGTGTTCCCTCCAATAACACATTTATGGTAGAACTATTATTGTATGTAATGACTAAAGTTGCATTATTGGTAGGTTTGGTTGTGTCATTTAAAGTAATATTAACCATTAAATTTCCACCTACTCCAACGAGTCTATTATCATAAGATTGAACCAAAGTGTAATCTGTTGAACCTGTTAGTTCTATCATATCTATATAAGTTCCAGTTGTACCTAATGAATTTGATAAATTTACTTGAACTGGAACGCTTCCTTCTAGTTCGGTATAGGTAAATGATTTTGTTGTTTCATCTGCTTCAAATGTACTATTAACGTTTGGACTACCTTGCGGATTATCTGTGCCGTAATATTCATAATTTCTAATGATTTCACCACTGTAATGACTGCCACAAGTTATATGAATTCCATCGCCAGAAACTATGGCTTGGATACCATGTCTTGCATAATTTAGACTATTTTTTGTAGACCATGAATTGAGCACTGGGTCATAGGCTTCAACGTCATCGTGAAGAGATCCGGGAGACTCACCACCAATTGCATATATTTCATCATCAAAGACCACAACTGCTAGACCAGCTCTTGTTGTTGGAATGTTTTTACTTGCATCTAAAGTAGACCACATTTCTGTGGTAAAATCATAAACATCTACTTCAGGAACCAAGGGTTCAAAGACACCTCCAGTACCACCAGATAACCTACCTCCAATAGCGTAGAGCTTATCATTAAATGTAACCGCATGAAAGTGATCTCTTGTGCGTGGAGCATTTGTCAATTGCGTCCAAACTCCTGTTGCTGGATCAAATTCATCAAAATAAGACACATAGCCTCCGTCATGTCCAATGGTATTTCCAGCAACTAGGTAGAATTTATTATTATAAACTACCAATCCTGCACTTCCACGTTTTCTTGATGCAGGAATTTCCATGCCCTGGATCCATTGTTCATTTGCTGGGTTATACATGTAAATATAATCTGCTGGTTCTTCAATAGGGAAGTCATTGTCTTTAAAAGAACCAATTACCCAAACCAGACCTTCATAAATTATTGCTTGAAAATGATTAAATTCAATTGGCGCCATACCACCATTGGACCATGTATCAGTAGTATAATCATAAACATCTAATACTTGAGGAGACTCTCGCCCACCAAATAAGATAAATTTATCGCCTGCCTGAACAAAACCAAATTCGTGTCTTGCAGTATATGTTTCATCTTCACTTTTTTCGGTCCAAGATTGTGAAAAGACATTATATGAATAGAAAAACAACAATGCAGTAAATAGGATGAGGCTTCTTTTCATTATAAATAAGTTTAGACTTTATTGGGATAATTATAAGTGAAAATATGATTTTTTAGTATAATAGATTAAAAAATGATCATTAATTCGACAAGAAAGCATTTTTATCAGATTATTCAATTCTATAAAATAAAAAAGCTACTCTACTAAAGAATAGCCTTTTAAAAATTTTAATATGTCTTATTTTAGTTAATAATTAATCGTTTTGTTGTAGAACCTTCTAAAGATTCAATTTTAACCAAGTACATACCATTGGCTAATTCTGATACTCCTAATTCATGTCTTGCAGGAAAATTGCCTTTAAAGGCTTTTACTAATTTTCCTGTAATATCATAAACAGATACATTATCCACTGGTTTTGTAATTTGAAAAGAGGTTGAAGCTGGGTTAGGATATAGAGAAAACAAATCTTCTATAACATCATTTGTACTCAAAGTAGAAGCTTGATTTCCATAAATTCTAAATTCACCTGGAGG